>NZ_RCOE01000209.1:0-96743 GCF_004321495.1 Pseudomonas sp. Sample_10 | reverse complement strand
GTACTTCCCCATGAAACACCCCATCGGTTGTGTCCAACCTTTGGGGTGCAGTCCAAAATACGTGGACACCATCGCCCTTATCGTCAGGATTGCCATGCGCCCAAGAACTTCCTATCCCAAACTTTTTAAAACTCAAGTCGTCCAGGAATGCCTGCAACCGGGGGTGTCCATGGCCAGCGTAGCGCTGCGTCATGGCATCAATGCCAACCTAGTTCGCAAATGGATACCCGCTTATCGTGATCCTCAGGAGTCTGCGTTGCCCGCTTTCGTTCCAATGAAACTAGACTCCAGAGCCCAGCTCAATCAGCAAGCATCTGCCAGCATCGAGGTTCCTTTCGGGCAGCAAAAACTTACCGTGAAGTGGCCGTCCTCGGATCCTGAAGGGTGCGCCCGTTTTATACGAGAGCTGGCTCAGTGATCCGGGTTGATGCCATCTGGCTCGCCACCGAACCTATGGACATGCGCGCCGGTACTGAGACAGCGTTGGCCCGAGTGATTGCCGTATTCGGCGCGGCGAAGCCGCACTGTGCTTATCTCTTCGCCAATCGCCGTGCGAATCGGATGAAAGCTCTGGTGCATGACGGGGTAGGTGTTTGGCTTGCAGCGAGACGTTTAAACCAAGGAAAATTTCACTGGCCCGGTATTCGTTGCGGATCGGAAGTCGAACTCGATAACGAGCAACTTCAAGCCTTGGTGTTAGGTTTGCCTTGGCAGCGGGTCGGCGCGGGAGGCTCAATCACAGTGCTTTAGCACCAGCTATTAGCCTATCGTTTTATCGCCGCTGATAGCCTGCTCTGGCAAAATCAGCGGCATGATTTCCTCGTCCTACCTCGACCAAATGCCCCCGGAACAGCTTCGCGCCTTGGCCGAGCAGGCCATGCAGCTGCTGTCCCAGGTCGACTCGTTGGGCCAGAAGATCCACCGCCTCGAAACGGTCAACGAGCAACTTGCTCATGAGATCGCCATCCTCAAACGACACAAGTTTGCCAAGCGTAGCGAACAGCTAAGCCTTGACCAAGGCAGCTTGCTCGACGAGCTGCTCGATACTGATATAGCGGCCATCGAAGCCGAGCTGAAGGCCGTCAATCCGCTACCTGCACAGACTGAACCACGTCAAAAGCCTAAGCGTGCGCCACTGCCACCACAATTTCCACGCACCGTGTTCCGTCACGAGCCAGAAAATACTCAGTGCTTGTGCGGCTGCCAACTTCAGCGCATCGGCGAAGACGTTAGCGAGAAGCTTGATTACACGCCCGGCGTGTTCACCGTCCAGCAGCATGTGCGTGGAAAATGGGCCTGCCGCCAGTGCGAAACATTGATCCAGGCACCAGTACCGGCCCAATTAATCGACAAGGGCATTCCTACCGCTGGCCTCCTGGCCCATGTGATGGTGGCGAAGTTTGCTGATCACTTGCCGCTGTACCGGCAGGAGAGAATCTTTGGCCGCGCGGGCCTGATGATCGCTCGCTCGACGCTCGCACAGTGGGTTGGGCAAACCGGCGTGCAACTCCAGCCGCTGGTCGATGCCCTTCGCGAAACGGTGCTAGCCGAGGGCGTGATCCATGCCGATGAGACACCGGTTCAAATGCTTGCGCCCGGTGAAAAGAAAACTCACCGGGCTTATGTCTGGGCCTATTGCACCACACCGTTTTCGGCGCTCAAGGCAGTCGTTTATGACTTCAGCCCAAGCCGAGCGGGCGAGCATGCACGTAACTTTCTAGGCTCGTGGAATGGCAAGCTGGTATGTGACGACTTCGCTGGCTACAAAGCCGGCTTTGAGAAAGGCATGACCGAAATTGGCTGCATGGCTCACGCACGCCGCAAGTTTTTCGATCTGCACGTAGCAAACAAAAGCCAGTTGGCCGAACAGGCTCTGCATTCGATTGGCGGACTGTACGAGGTTGAACGCCAAGTGCGGGACATGAGCGACGAGGATCGATGGCGAATACGCCAGGAAAAGGCAGCGCCGATAATCAAAACGCTGCATGACTGGATGTTGGCCCAGCGGGATTTGGTGCTCAATGGATCAGCCACGGCCAAATCCTTGGATTACTGCCTGAAACGCTGGGTCGCGCTGACGCGCTACCTTGATGACGGTGCTGTGCCCATCGACAACAATCCGGTCGAAAACCAGATCCGACCGTGGGCACTTGGGCGCTCAAACTGGTTGTTTGCGGGGTCTCTACGCAGCGGCAAACGAGCAGCAGCAATCATGAGTTTGATCCAGTCGGCGCGCATGAATGGGCATGATCCGTATGCCTATCTCAAAGATGTGCTGACGCGACTGCCAACGCAGCGAGCGAGTGAAATTACCGAATTGCTCCCGCACCGATGGTTCGACCGTTTCATCACGCAGAGTGTCGGGTAGACGCTTACCATAAATTGAAGCGGTCAACATTCCGATGGTTGAATGTCAATCACGCTGATCGTCCTGGCAGTTCATTTCCTTGACGATCATTTCGCCAATCATCAACGCCCAAAGGTCTGCGCTGAGGATTAGCAGTGAGAGCAAATCCCAATACGCAGACTCTAGGCGGCGCGAATTCATCCCAGGTGCGCGAGCTGCCAATGTCCTAAGGGCATCGCGAAGGCCTATCTGGCTCGTTATCATCGCGCGTAACTGCTCGTTGTCCAGTCGCCCAGTTTGCATCGCTGTCACTCACCGTCGAAGTCAACCTTCATAGTGCCATCAGCCAGAGCCCATGGCGTTGAGTTTTTGATCCTCACCAAGCCATACGTCGGTAACATGCCGAGCATTCGCGTCCGTTGATAAGTGGCGACGGAGTGTTCGTACCGGGTAGACGTCGGAGTGAGAGCGGCGAATTATTCGGACGCATACAAAAATCCAGCTCCTGCCCCACCAAGATTTGGCCGCCCATCGCTGCATCGACATACGCTTCCCTACCTATGAATTTCCAGAGCTAGATCATTGGTCGCTATGTAATCAGGACGATCTCTTCGGGATTTAACATCTATGACAATTTCGACAAGCTCCGAATGCAGACAACCTACTCCTGCCGAGAATCGGCGAATGCTGAGTGCACTCGATTGAATTCATAGTAGCGAGGCGCAAACACCATCATCTGGAGGAGTAATCATCCGGCGTGAATTACAACCAGTTAGAACGTCCAAGGTTACCTCGCCGGGCGCCTACGATTAGGCGAGTTGGTGGCCAAGACCGGTGGTGAAATCGGATGCGAATGGGTGGGCAAGTCCGTGCATTTTCTCGGTCAACTAACCGATCTGACCATAAAGGCGACGGCGTGAGGAAGGCGTGTTTACCGGACGCTTACGTCTCCTGCACATAGGCTCCAATGATTCATCCAAATCGGACTACGTTCCTGCACCGACGCCTTCCACTGCCTGTGCATATCGCTGCGTCGCCTCAGTCACCAAACTCCTTCGCTCGTCAAGATTGATAAAACCTTGCTTTAAATATTCTTCGGCAAGCCGAAGTAATTCTTCGTATTGCTCTTGAGCAGTCATTCGAATTTCAGGCTTGTCTATCAATGAACGCCACGTCTCAAGCGCCTGCGCTTTCCGATCTTCGTACATGACAACAACTCCCATAGGGCTGTGTTGCGGTAGAGACGTGGAGCGACGCGATGTTCACTTTGGACGACGTGTGGCAGGTCAGGTCAGCAGCATCTGAGACCCAAAGACCTCCTACCTCCAAAGAATGGCCCATGGAGGGGATTTGGTTTATCCACACGTGACAAGCACGACAGGCGATCGGCGTGAGGTAGATACAAAGTGTCCCCCAAGCACCTTTTACCCCATGGAGAAGAGCCAGGGTGCTAAGCCCGTAGACGCGCCTTATTCGGCTGTCCGTCTAGGTTGTAGTGTCTTCATACATGTCACCTGCTGAAGGCAAGGCTACCAAGCACGTTGAGCTTTTCACGCTATAAAAGTCCCCGTCATGTACATCCGGTACTTGCGCATGCACCAATGCTTGAACGTGCAAGTGCACTTGAAGTTGTTCCCGAGCAAGGTACCAATAGAATTTCTCATCTCCTTCAGGACAAGCATCCTTTTCTCACAGCGCATACGCGCGCTCGCGGATAGCTGATTCGTCAATCATTGCCATTCTCCTCAAGGGATCTAGGTAATGCTCCACCGCCCTCAATTTGAATTGGATGCTTCTTGCCCTCCGAAACAAATCGAGCGCAGAAAACCCACCTGCCCGTAGCCTATCCTTTGCTGTGCTCAGGTGAAGTTGGCCCCTCCTTGATTCCTCGTGGGCCTGCAACTCCCCAAACAATCAGACCCAACACTGGAAAGATGATGAGGCCGATAGCCCAGGCTGCTTTTACACCGACGACTTTGTCACTACGAAACACACTGATCAATGCCCAAAGGTCTACAAGCAAAATGATCACAGCTATGGCAATAGCGAAGTAACTGGTTGCTTCCGACATGATCTGACCCTCCTGCGGCTACTAAAACTTAGGCCTCTGCATCACGTCTGTGTTCAACCAATTTTGATTCGCAGAGTGCGAATGGCTGCAAATTTCAGGTTTCACAGAATGATCGGTATCTCGCCGTAGCGCTCAATGGTCGCAAACTTGATTTCCTCTTGGATTTTGACGCCCATGGCTGGCACGCGCGCCCTCCTTGAGGTCGGTTTCCGACAATCGGGTGAGACGGATTCGTGTGGGAGTAGACACCAGCCGCTAGTCGGCTATTTTTTCCCCAAGCGCCGCGACAGTCTCATGGCTCAACCGCGACAGATGTGTGCATGGGAAATCTGACCAACAGCAATGATGCAGACTGTACTGGCGCCTATCCTCAATGCTTGGACGAATAGGGAGTCACCATCGCTTTCTCCCGTTTGCCCTAAATTCACTCAATGAGCAATGGGAGGAATTTGACGATGGATGAGCAAAAAATTCGAGAAGCTGCGTATCGGCTTTGGGAGAAAGAAGGAAAGCCGCAAGGGCAAGATCTGGAGCACTGGTTCACTGCTGAATCAGCCGGCGAAGAGGATTTTGACCGTTCATCCTCCGATTCGACCCTAAGCAGCGAAAATGCCCCGTCTCAAGCTGACACTACTGCCGAGACTGAAAACCAAGATAACGATGGCCGTTAAGCTCTCATCGATAGCGCGCACCATCGAATGCGCGCTATCACCGTGAGTGAACACTTACCCCAGAGTTCCTAGGCGCTACTTCATTTAAGCGGCCATCCAAGTAATTTGGCAGACCTAAGGTTCATCCCTCAACAAGCAATCACCGATGCCTAGGGCCAGGCATCTTAAAATTTCCGCTTACAGATGGTCGGGAATCTAGTTTTTGCGTGTAAGGAATTTATAGATTTCTATGCGCGCAAGTCAAACGTGCCTGGTTCCTTCGTTCGCAGTTCCATCACACCCTTCAACAGACGAATGCGCCGGCTGTCCATTTTCCCTGTCAGTGGGCCGATATCGCTACACCTGACCTTGCCAAGGACTAGGCTGAATGAGCAGCACCTATAAATGAGTTGGAGTTAATCACATGTCTTACGACGCAAGCATTATCAAGCGCTTCAAGGATGAAACAGATGGTTTGACAGGAGAATTCTGGGTCGAATCCCTGCGGGATGGTACCCCGGTACTGATCCGCGAACTGGTGGAGACTGATCGGGAGCGGGATTTAGCTTTTTTTAACGACCTTGGCAAAGGCAAGCCACATTTTCAATTTTTAGCTTCGTTCAGCAATTTAGTCGAGCCTCACGATCGGCTCATGGACATCAACCTGCACAATCGCATGGCCTACATCGCTTTGGTTTACGAAGGCAACGAGCTCGTTGAGATCGGCACTGCGCGTTACGGGGCTTACGAAGGCGATGCTCACTGCGAGTTCGCCGTTGCTGTTTGTGAACGTTGGCAAAGACGGGGTGTTGCTACGAAGCTACTACAACATTTAATGGACACCGCAACACGCCAGGGCTTCGGCAAAATCTCATCATTGGATTCCTCAGGTAACGAGGCGATGCACGGATTGGCAGTTAGTATGGGATTTACCAGCCATAGCGATAATACGCATGGGCCAAAAATTTTTCACGAGTACGTCCTGGCTCCGTAGTTTAGAGACTGTAAACTCATTCAGAGCAACAACATGGCCGAACATCGCTACAAATCTGATCGTCATAGACCAAGCCATGGTCACTGGTTCAGATGATCGAAGCGGATCTCTTGCAGCCTGATCATCCGGCGCTTGATCTCCTGTCTTGCGAAATAATCGTAAGCGTCTGTTGTTCAGCCCTTACAACGTTGGCTTTTAGCTGGCGCTACTCTTCAGATAAAAATCGTTTGGTGATCATCGCCTGCCTCTGCCGAAGACGTCCGGGCTGTGTCTACATCAAACGGAGCGTAATCCCACGGCTTATATTCATGATCCAATACAGATTGCCAGGTTGGGGCGTCAGCCTAGAAATATCAATTTTCCTAGTTTCTACCCGTCACTGATACTTATGTTTATCAGAGCAGACCATATTCATATTCACTAATGCAGCACCAGAGCGTGTGGAACTTCGCTCCACCCCTTTCGGGCCCATTGAGCCGTGCCGACTGGATCAACCTCATGATCTCCGTCGCGTGTTTAACGCTTCGCAACAAGCCCGCGAACAGCCAGTCCGAGCGTCCAATTGCCCTCGCACGGGTTTGATTTTCGACCCAGTTGTTGCCGATGTGCACAGCATGTTCATTGAGATAGCGCTTCAGCGATATCTAACGCTTGAGGCTGTAATCCCTGGCCTTGGCGATGGCTGATCCCTCGGGCACGAGCTTCTTCTAGGCGATCATCTAAGTATGAAGTGAGTCAATGGTTGAAGCTGTTTTTCTCATCGTTTCGGTGCCTGACAACAACTGTAGCTCTCGAGCATCTCATTCAATTCATACAGCAACAATTTGAACGCGTGCTTTCAAGCGCTTTCTATCCATGTATGTGGGCGCCAGTACCAACGTGGTCATCGTTCGTCCTCAACGCTTGGGATTTGTCGTATAAAGGATCTGCAATGAAAAAAAATAATCCTCACCGCACGGTTTTCATCGCCTCCAGATCATCATTGATGCTGACGATCATCGGCCTGTTGACTGCTTGCGCCGGTAGCAATACGCCATCCAACGTAGTTGCACCGGGCGCGCAACAGACGCCCACGACCAAAACCCTGGCTGCGGGTGCAGCGTTAATGCAATCGCGCCCGCCCATTGATGCGCTCAATGCCTACCTTGACGGATTTCATTTTTACAATGGCCACATCGAAGTTCAGATGGAGGCTCACCACTACTGCTCCATCCTGAATGAAGAAGTGATCCAATGCGTAATCTACGACGGAAATCGCAAAGACGCGAAGCTCATGGGAGTGGAATACATCATCAGCGAGCAGCTATTCGCCAAGTTGCCCCAAGCTGAAAAAGCACTCTGGCACAGCCATGTTCATGAAGTGAAGTCTGGCCAATTAGTTGCGCCAGGTATTCCGGAAATTGCAGAACATGCGCTCATGGAAAAGCTCATTCATACCTATGGCAAGACGTGGCATACGTGGCACACCGACCTCAACAAAGATCTACCGTTGGGTGTTCCGCAACTGATGATGGGGTTCACCGCTGATGGCCAGATCGATCAGACACTGGTTACGGATCGGGACAGAAGATTTGGCGTCGATAGCGTTGCCAAGAAAAAAGTGCGGGCCGACATTCCTACCCCCACGATTGATCCGGGCGCAGATGCCTGGCGCGAGGGAGACGTCATTCAAATCGAAGATCCGACTGGTAGTCGGCATCTGCACTGAATGTCATTTGCACCTAAGTTCTTGCTTTGCGAGAGTCATTTTGATGATCTCTCGTTCTTGCTGATTTTAAACGTCCGCGATCATGCTTGGGCGAACGGTGCTGTCGGGGTGAACTGTTTCATGGCTGCCATTATTGCGATCACCAGATCGACGAGCCCACCGCAGAAGTTCACTCAGATTCCGATGTATAGGCACCAAAAGCCTCATTCCATACTCAGAGATTGAGAACACTTTAGAAGGTGTCCGGTTGTGAGGGAATGCTCTGCAATCGCCGTAGGTTTAACCTCAGACATTCAGCCTCAGCCTCTTCTCGGTTCAGAAAAGTAGCTTTGCAACGTAGCTTTTTCTCGTTGTCGTAAATGTTAAAACCTATAGGCGCGGTTTTGCAGTATCCGTGCATTCCATTACGCGAGGAGCCAGTTTCGGTGGGGACTGCTGGGACAACTACGAATCTCGGAATCATCTTCACTTCCTCGCTGAACTACCTACACCATAGGTCAACTGAACGAAGGCCTTCGCCTTTTTCCGATAAGACGCACCGCTTACCCTTATTACCTCTCAGCTCTTCCGGGTAGACAGGTGCACGTGGCTAGCGCCATGTCATTAGGAAGCTCGATGCCCGTTAAGGTTCTTTTTGAAGCCTCGGGCGTTCATGCCAAAAAGTACGCATTCAAGGAGAATCAGAGCATAGGCGTCTGCGTTAAGTCCCCAGATAACCCACAAAGCATTACTCGCGATGAATCCCCAGAACGCGATCATCCGTCGATGCGGTCGCTGTGAGCCAACAAACCATGCAGAAACTACAGTCACCACCATGGCAGGCCATTGCACAAGATCGATGTAGTCCAAATCCCCTCCTCCACTTGTGCTCAGCACCTTAAGGTGCCACCTCAATACTTGTCTGCGATTGGAGGATGATCATTTCTATCCATACCGAGGGCGTCAGGTACTCACCGAAGCCGCCTTGGCATTTATAATCCCTGCACGCACTGGTGATTACTGGGTTTGTTGCCGTCCATACGATGCGCGCACTGACCCTTCAAGATCAGCAACCAAGTGGACGTCTTCGTGGGCAACCAGATGTTGGAAGCCGCCGGAGCTTCTATACGCTGCGGCGCTCAGCCCAAGATCGGCGCCGTGGATGTGGCGATGGTGCTCGATGAACTGGTAACGCTCCATGTATGTGGAGCGAACCAGTTCCCCATGCTCACTCCAACTATCCATTTCGACAGTTCCACAGACCGCGTCAGCCAGGAACTCAATTTGACGGACAAGCCAATCAGGTGGAACGACAGTATCGGCATCAGTGAACGCTAACCACTGCGCTCCGCCGCTGAGCAGTTCCTCGGCTCCCGTCGCTCTGGTCTTACCCACATTGCGAAAAGAGACTTGCAGCGTTGTGACTTCCATCGCGCAAACCAACCTACTGGTGTCGTCTGAGCAGTCGTCCAAAACGACAAGCGCGCTGACCTGTTGACCTCTTAATCATGGATGCTTCGAGGCGATCGGGATGGACGAAAGGCAAGCGATGATGTGCTTCTCTTCATTATGGGCGGGTATCACGACACCGATCATTAACGTACCTCGATATAGCGAAGCCTGTGGTCTTCAGATATCGACATGCCCGTTTATTAGAAGGTTTAAAAAATGTCAGTGATCAGCACTCAGCAGGTACCAACTGAACCTTTTCCCATGACAAATGATCCCTTTAATTATCGGCTACGCTTAAGGTACTGAGCTGCGGTCATTGGGCGGCTGTAAAGCACTGACAACCTGGATTCAGTCCCTCAAGCAAATCCCCAAATTCTGTGCATAGGAACGAAATTCCTATACCTACACGTCTGGCTCAATGCATAGCGAGGAATTGCCTTGCGAGTTAAGGCCAAAAAAGTCGCGTCATCGACTGTTCATCCGGCTGACGCGAACCAAGCAAGCGGCGTTAGGGCGTCGCCTTTTCAAGGCACACCTTTATGACAACCTCCTTTGATCAATCGCAGAATGCCTCGAATTCAAAACCAAATCCTTCTCGCAAAGTGGATTTTGGCGTAGTAGGCATTGGAGCTTCTGCGGGCGGTCTGCAAGCCATCAAACTGTTTTTTGAGAACATGCCCAATGACAACGGCATGGCATTTGTGATCGTTCTTCATTTGTCGCCGGATCACGAGAGCGTTGCCGACAAGATCATCCAGGAATCCACCAAGATGCCGGTTCTGCAGGTGAGCGAAACGGTGCCTATCGAAAAAAACCATGTCTATGTCGTTTCACCGGCGCATCGGCTGGCCATGAATGACGGTTATCTCCAGGTCAGCTCAATCGATCCGCTCCATGGGCGTCATGCCTCTATCGATCTGTTTTTTCGCGACCTGGCCTCGGCACATCGTGAGCGAGCTTTTTGCGTTGTGCTGTCGGGTAGTGGATCCGACGGTGCAGTGGGATTATCCAGAATCAAGGAACATGGCGGCGTCACGCTGGTGCAGGCGCCGGAGGATGCCGAGTTCGACGGCATGCCGAGGGCGGCCATTGATACAGATATGGTCGATTTGGTGCTTCCGGTTGTGGAAATGCCACAAAAATTGCTGGAACTGTGGCGCAATGCGAAGAACATTTCTCTACCCAGCGCCAATGACCCGAACAGACAAACTATTGTCTCGATAGCGGAACGTGAAGCCTTGGTCGCCGAGCAGCTGCTGCAGGACATTCTAATTCAACTGCGCACTGGAACCGGTCATGACTTCAAACATTACAAACGCGCCACCGTGTTGCGTCGAATAGAGCGGCGGATGCTGGTAACGACTCAGCCTGACCTGGAAGCCTACAACCGCTATCTGCAAAACAATCCACAGGAAACCAAAGCCTTACTGGCAGATATGCTGATTGGCGTGACCAACTTCTTCCGCGACCGCGAGGCCTTCGAGGCTTTGGAGCGCGATGTGATACCGCAACTGGTCAACGCCGCCGTGTCAGCTAAACCCGAGGAAGAGGAAATCCGCATTTGGTCGGCTGGCTGCTCCTCGGGTGAGGAAGTTTACAGCCTCGCGATGTTACTCAATGATCAACTGCAACTGGATTCCAGCCAGGCGTCAATGCAATTGTTCGCCACCGACATTGATGAGCGAGCCATTAGCGTCGGGCGGGCCGGTTTGTATCCCCAAGCAATCATCACCGATGTACCGCCGACGCGGTTACGGCACTACTTTGTTAAAGAAGACGCGCACTACCGTATTCGCAAGGAAATTCGTGAGAAAGTTTTGTTCGCCAAACACAGCCTGTTGACTGACCCGCCCTTCTCAAAGATCGACCTGATCGTATGCCGCAACCTGCTGATCTATCTGGATCGCGAAGTACAACGCGAGATTCTTCAAATGTTCCACTTCGCACTTCGTCCTGGCGGTTTTCTGTTTCTCGGTTCCTCCGAGAGCCCGGACGCATGTGACGAACTATTCGCACCAGTGGACAAACGCAACCGCATCTTCCGCGCCAAGACCGGCACCGCCAATAGTCGTCGCACGCCAACCATGCCGCGCGGTGGCTACGTGCGCACAACCATTGCTCGTGATGTGCCGAAAAGGCATGTGCCGCAAAAGCTATCGTTTGCCGACATTCACCAGCGTGCACTTGAGCTGTCGGCGCCACCCAGCATAATCGTTGATGCGAATGCCGACATCCTGCACATGAGCGAAAGTGCCGGGCGTTATCTACGCCATGTCGGAGGTGAGCTTTCACGCAATCTATTAACCCTAATTCTTTCGGAATTGCGTCTTGAACTCCGCACTCTATTGTTCCAGATTCAGCAATGCGGTTTGAGGGTGAAGTCCCGTGGGGTATCGATCATGCGGGGGGATCGAACCTATTTGGTCGACCTGATTGCCCAACCCTATAACGACGAAGCATCGGACAATGATTACGTCTTGGTCATCTTTGAGGAACTGGAGCTTGATCCAGCCGAAGTGGCCTCCACCCTCGCGCAGCAAACTGAAAGCCAAGTGCTGTCCAGCCTTGAGCGCGAACTGCAACGCACCAAGTTGCTATTGCAGGACACCATCGAACACTCGGAGGACTCCAGTGAGGAACTCAAGGCTTCCAACGAGGAAATGCAGGCAATCAACGAAGAACTTCGTTCAGCCACCGAGGAACTGGAAACCAGCAAGGAAGAACTGCAGTCGATGAATGAGGAACTACTAACGGTTAACTTCGAGCTGAAAAGCAAAGTCGAAGAGACCGACAAAGTAAACGATTACCTGACCAACCTGATCGCCTCCACTTCCATTGCTACAGTGTTTGTCGACCGCCGAATGCGGATCAAGTGGTTCACACCACGCGCTACGGACATTTTTAGCATGTTGCCGGTGGATACTGGGCGCTCGTTACTCGACATCACCCATCGCCTGCATTACGACGAGCTGGCCAGTGACGCGGCATCGGTGTTCGATTCGCTCAACATGATCGAACGCGAGGTCGGCAGCAGCGACGGTCGTTGGTACATTGCTCGTCTGCTGCCCTATCGCTCAAGCGAAGATCAAATCGACGGCACTGTGCTGACCTTCATCGACATCACTCAGCGTCATGCGGCTGAAGAGGAGTTGCGCCTGGGCGAAGAACGCATGCGACTGGTCGCCGAAAGTACGCGCGGCTACGCGATCATCACACTGGACGAACACGGCATCATCACCACTTGGAATCAAGGCGCCGAGCTGATCTTCGGTTATGCCAAAGAAGAGGCTGAAGGCGCTTATTACGATTTCATGTTCTCGGAAGAGGATCGTATCAGCGGGGTGCCTGAGACGGAGCTTTTGGCAGTGCGCACCCATGGGCACAATGAAGACGAGCGCTGGCATATACGCAAAGACGGCAGTCGCTTCTTCTGCAGTGGCGAGGTGACTTTGCTCCAGGGTGACAATCTTAAGGGCTATGTGAAAATTGCCCGCGATCTGACGGGCCACAAGCGTTTATTTGAAGAGCAAAACCAGCAACTGGTTGAAACCAAAAATACCAGTCACCTGAAAGATGAGTTCTTCGCAGTAATGTCACACGAACTCAAGCACCCGCTGAATCTGATTCAGCTCAATGCCGAACTTCTGCGACGCCTACCCATTACCAAATCAATAGCACCTGCCGCCAAGGCCGTGGATACCATTTGCGAGGCGGTCGTCAGCCAGGCTCGAATTATCAACGATTTACTCGACGTAGCACGGGTGCGCACCGGCAAGCTCAATCTCAAACGTACCGACATTGATTTGGGCCGGACTCTCCAAGACATTTACACCTTGGTGACCAATGCCCACCCTGCCGTCGACGTGACCCTGCACCTTCCCGACGCGGCACTACCCCCGTTGGTGGTCAACGCAGATCCATTACGGGTAGAACAAATCATTTGGAATCTGGTGAACAACGCCCTGAAATTCACACCGTCAGGCGGCCAGATTGAGCTTCGAGCCTCTCGCGATGGCGAAATGGCCAGACTCGATGTAAAGGACAGTGGCATGGGGCTGAGTGCCGAAAGCATGACTGAAGTGTTCGACCTTTTTGGTCAGGCCGCCAATCAGCATGCAACGCATCAACGGGACGGTCTTGGCATAGGACTGTCTCTGGTCAGGCAACTCACCGAAGCCCATGGAGGTGATGTCGAGGTCACTTCCCCTGGTGTAGGCTTGGGAGCGACGTTCACCATCCGTTTGCCCTTGAACCAACTTAATAACGACGCAGTGTCAACAACGCGAAAGGAAGCGCCATTGGGACGCCTGGACGGCGTTACAGTGTTACTGGTGGATGATTCCCCTGACGTGTTGGAAACGCTGAAGATGCTTTTGGAAATGGAGGAGGCCGAAGTCAGCGCTTTTGCGTTGCCATTGGAGGCGCTGGAAGCTGCGAGGACGGGGCACTACGACGTGATTATTTCTGATGTGGGGATGCCGCTGATGAATGGCCACGAACTGATGCGCGAACTGCGCAAGATTCCGCACGTACAGGGTGTTCCGGCGATTGCATTGACCGGATATGGGGCTCAAAGCGATATCGACGAAGCCAGGAAGTCAGGATTCGACAGCCATTTAGGTAAACCTGTGTCCTACGACAGCTTGATCGAAACTATCGACGAGCTGAGGCGTAAATAGGTTCATTGCAAAGGCCCACTGCAACGATTGCCAGGGACAGATCGAGATCGCGCTGCCAGGTATGCACTATTCCATCCTGCGCCTGAGGATTATGGCAGCGCTGGGATCACGCCATTACATTGGCAAGGACAAATCACAGCTTAGTTTTCTTCAGGCATAGCAAATCGCACCGAAGTAATCTCCTGGATACTGCTGTCGATATCCAGGCGCGCCCTTATCCACTCCTATGGTAATACCTGCTCCCCACACAACTCTCACCTGCTATGGGAAGTTGGCTACAAAGCCCTGAGTGTCATTGCCCCCACGTAGCCGACAATCCGTTGATAGGCTATTCCATCGCCCATATCGCCTTCCCTAAGCACTATTTTTAAGATCTACGGCCACTGATGGATTCAATCCTTAACGTTTTCTTGCTTCTCTTGCGATGAAGTCGCAGACGGCTCGAGCTTGACCTTTATCCAACCCGACTCGTGTTTGTCAAACGATTTGAAGGCAGAGATCGCATCGGTCAATGGTTCGACTTGAGTGAGAATTTTTGAGGGGTCTACGCGACCTGCAAGCGTCATCTCGATGAGCTTGGGTATGTACTTCCGGTGATGACAGTTGCCCATGTTCATGCGGATGTTTTTGTTCATCGCAGCGCCAATCGGGAAGCTGTCGAACCCGGCTGGATATACCCCGATGATAGAAAGCGTGCCTGCCTTGGCCAAAGCCTCCACTGCCCATTGCAAAGCCTGGGAAGGCTCATCACCTGGCTGCCACTGTGTATGCTCATGAGCTTCCCCATGATGCACATGATTCGCGTCTATGCCGACTGCATCGATAGCCCGATCAACGCCAATGTCGGCGGTCAGGCGAGCAATGGTTTTTACTGGATCTTCTTTTTCAAAATTGATGCATTCGGCTCCGAGCTCTTGAGCGCGACTCAACCTGTCGTCCAGGCCATCTACTGCAATCACTCGGCCAGCACCCATCAACTTGGCGCTCACAATCGCGAACAGTCCAACCGGGCCACAGCCAAACACGGCGACTGTGTCACCATCTTTGATCTCTGCCATCTCAGCGCCAAACCAGGCCGTCGGAAAAATATCCGACATGGCGATCGCCTGGTCGTCTGTGATTTCTTCCGGAAGTTTGATCAGACCGATATTGGCAAACGGGATGCGTGCTTGTTCTGCCTGGAGGCCATTGAATGGGCCAGTGGTTTTTGGGCCTCCGAAGAACGCCGTGCCCGCTGTTTTTCCGTTGGGGTTGGCTACATCGCATTGCGAAAAATAGCCGGCTCGGCAATATGAGCAATTACCGCAAGCGATGGTCGAGGGAATCAGTACCCGATCACCTACCCTCAGATTGCGTACATCATCCCCTAACGCCTCAATAATCCCGACGCCCTCATGGCCAAGTATGGTTCCCGCTTGCATGTCTGGGGCACTGCCACGGATGAAGTGCAGATCCGTCCCGCAGATAGCCGAGGCAGTGAGTCTGACGATTGCATCTGTGGGTGATTGAATAGTTGGATTGGGGACGTCATCCAGTCTGATGTCGCCCACACCATGAAACACGACCGCTTTCATTTTCTCACCTCGGCATCTTTGTGAAGTACGTAGATGGTTGAGAAAACGGTGCGGACAAGGTTTCATTAAACATTGAGGAAGGCTGACAAACGGCGTCCCCTTTGTGCGCGTCAGGTTCAAATGGCTGCGGCTGCTTCTGTCAAAAGCCTAAACCTGACTTGGATCAAAGGATCGATTGTCATCCCTGCAAAATGCGGAATTGGGCATACACTCAAAGCCAGAATTCAAATCGATCGTCACGCTTGCACGGGTAAGGAGCCTCTGAGTGAATGTAAATTGGGAAGGAATATTGCCGATTCAGGGCGAAATGCTCGTTATTGAAGACGACCCTACCTTGCGCGCGCTTATGGTAGAGATCGTTGCGGAGATGGGCGCCAAGGTATCGGCGTTCGACTCAGCGGACGACGCAATAACACATTTGCTACAGGCAAATGAACAGTGCTGCCTGGTCATCGTCGACCAAAGCGTACCGGGACAAATTCAGGGTATTGAATTCATCGAAATGGTCATCAGCAGGTGGCCAGACATCAAGACCATCCTCACGTCGGGCTATTTAATCGCCCCAGAAATGGTGCCCGCATCCAGCATTTACCTGCTTAAGCCATGGTCGCTCGATGATCTGGTCATTGCAGTGACGTCACTCCTTCAGCCTGACTCTCCCATCCAAAAAACAACAATCTGAATTTTTTGACGACGCGACTCATTTCCGTAAGAAGTAGAGACTCATGGCGTGTACAGATATTTTTATCATCGATTACAAACTTCATGGTCAGCCGAAGTCTTTCATCATCCGTGCCCATGCCATGGGTAACGTAGAGGCGTGGCATAGGGCAAGCTGCGATGTGGCATCGCTCCAATCCCAAAGCCCGGACGACCACCGCTTAATATCATCTCTAAGCCGCAGGAAATACGGTATAACCGACGTGTAATGGCGTGAAACCGCCGCATTGGAATGGACGGAAGCATCATCATGAATATAACAATCAAAGAGCAGTTATGAATTAAGAAGGACTAATCAAAGCCCGGGCAAACCTAAATTTTCATTCCAATTTTTCGACGCATTTCCTTCGTGATGGTCTGTTTGGTTTTGGAAAACCCCGTCCAAGGATCCGCATCAAGCTGTCCCAGGCGCTCATGAAGATTGTGAATATTCCAAGTATTGGCACCTTTGATCTCGTCCAGCTCTTCCCTAAAAATAGGTACTGAGACCGGCAAGCCTTCTCGGGTTCTTACCGAAAACGCATTGATCGTTGTAGCGCCTCTACTGTTACGAAGGTAATCAATAAAGATTCTGCCAATTCGATTTTTTGGCCCAGAGAGGGCAGAGAACCGATCAGGTATGAGCTTCGCCATATACTTAACAATCGCATGACTGAAGTCCTTCACCGACTGCCAATCGTCCTTTGGTGTCAGTGGGACTACAACGTGAATCCCTTTGCCACCGCTAGTTTTGATAAAAGACTTCAACCCCAATTCATCAAGGACTGTGAGTGTGAGAGTTGCTGCCTCGACCATGCTTTTCCATGGCAGTGCTGGGTCGGGATCGAGATCTAATACAAAACGGTCAGGCAGATCCAAATTCCGCGAAGTCGCGTTCCAGGTATGGAATTCAATCGTACTCATCTGCACGGCGCCCACCAACGCTTCGACGTTGTTGACTAGCATCACAGGTTCGGCTTCCGCTGTTTCGATACCGGGTATAGCCAATCGCTCCGCGTTTTTTTGAAAGAACAATTCCCCCGCTACTCCCTCGGGCGCCCGGACAAGAGCCACAGGCCTATTTTTAAGCGTAGGAAGAATCCATTGCGCTATGCCAGCGTAGTATTGCGCAAGCTGCATCTTCGTCGATCCACTGGTGGCGTCAATCACGCGGTCGGGATGGGTAATCCGAATTTTGCCAGTGAGCTCTTGGCTTTTCTTTTTTGTGGGGCGCTTCGGAGGAGCCATACCATCCACTTCGTTTGCAGGTTTTGCTTTTTCCTCGGTGATTTCTTTTGCCGGCTTGTCGTTGCGAAGGCCATGGAACACCGAGTGCCTGACCGAGCCATCCTTCGTTATCTCTGCGAAAGCCACTTCTGCAAGCAATTCTGGCTTGAGCCAGTGGACACCCTTTGCTTCGAACCCCTTCGGTGGATTCACGATAACCGGCTTATCGACTTCCAAAGGTGTAAGTTGGGTATAAATAGATTTGAGGGTTTTCTCATTGAAGCCGGTTCCCACCTTCCCGGCATATCGAAGCTCACCGCTGTCTTTATCGTGAAGTCCTAATAGCAGAGCTCCAAATAGACTCCTGGCACCTTTGGGCTCGCTGTAACCGACCACCACAAATTCCTGTCGGTGCTTACATTTGAGCTTGATCCAGTCATCCGAGCGGCGGGATACATACAGACTTCCGAGCTTCTTACCTATCAAGCCTTCCATCTTCATTTGGCAGGCGCTCGTCAGCAGATCACTGGCGTCTTCACCAAAGTCTTCCGAGAAGCGAAGAATATCGTCGTCGCTGCGCTCCAATACCTTCGCAAGCGCGACCCTGCGATCCTCGACCGCTACCCCTCTGAGATCAATGCCGTTGAGGTAGGGCATGTCGAATAGATAGAAAACAATGGCTCCGCTCTTTCCCGACTCGAAGGCATTTTGCAGAATCTGAAAACTTGGTACGCCATTCTCATCGGCGGCGATTACTTCACCATCCAGCCATGCAGAGTCTAGCGCCAGGCTTGCCAATGCTTCTGCTTGGCGGGGGAGCTTGGCCGTCCAGTCATGACCATTCCTGGTAAACAGTTTCACTGATCCGTTGTCGATACGAGCGAGCATCCGATAACCGTCAAATTTTATTTCGTAGCGCCATTCCCCAATCGGAGCTGTCTCGACCAATGTTGCCAACTGCGGCTTTATTAAATCGGGAAGTGCAGCGGCCTTCGCGCCACTCAGCTTTCCTGAGGATGACTTACGCCGTTGGGAAGGCAAAGCCTTTACCGGTTTGGCTTCGGCAGCCTTGCCGGCGCGTTGTTTAGGGATGATAGTGCGATCACTGAGGACGGAGTCAGGCAACGCTACTACAACGTCAAAATCAGCCTCTGGTCTCGCTGACGCATCTTTATGCTTAATGAGAAACCAAGGCTTCTGTTTGCCTTCTTGATGCGTTCGCACGAGATTCCAAACGCCATTGAGCTTTTCGCCTTCTAGTTCGAACTTGAGCCTTCCCTTCTTGAAGGATTCAATCGGATCACCGATGGGCTTCCACACGCCGCGATCCCAGACGATGACGTCTCCGGCACCGTAGTGACCTTCGGGGATGCTGCCTTCGAATGTGGCGTAATCAAGTGGGTGATCTTCGACCTCCATCGCCAGTCGTTTTACTTGGGGGTCGAGGCTTGGGCCCTTGGGTACGGCCCAGCTTTTGAGAGTGCCTTCTAATTCGAGGCGAAAGTCGTAGTGCAGCCGCGTCGCATCGTGTTTTTGTATGCAAAATTGCAACGCATGATCAGCTCTTGATTTTTTTGTGGGCACCTTGTTCGCGCCTGAGGGCTCGGGCGTAGCATCAAAATCACGCTTTTTGTGATAGTCATCCAAGGCATCGCTCATAGAGGCTACCCTCAAATCCTTCTTGTGAGAAACCCATCATCGGTCGCTAGTTCCGCCAATGTGGAGCTGGTGTTCGTCGAATCCCGCCTCCTCCTATCTATCCACAGCACTTTTTAGCTTGCTGGTATGTCTCTTCATCAAGGGCAACTCAAAAAGGGGAGCTAACGTGAGCGATCATTTACGGACACATTTTGATGGCTTATTCGACCAGCTTCAGTCGTTGCGAAATGCTGTGGAGTTCCTAAAGAAAGAGGAGCGAAATCATTCCCTGCGGGGGCACCAAACCGTGGATAGCTCGGAATCTATTCAGCTGTCTTTCCAAAAGCTTCAGGCCGCCATAAAGGAGATGGAAGACACATTATTGATGATCGCAGAAGCCACAGGCGAAATCGGTAAGCTCTGATTAACCATGCGCGTCCACCAGCCCACTCAGGCGTAGCCATCGTGGTCTGCCAACCAACGGTTTGACCAATTCAGGATTCGGCGATCGAGCGCGTATAGGCTGTTGTTGCCACTTCTATCAGAGTGATTCGCTCTGACGAGTTTATTCTCCCTCGGCTGCAATATTCGTCAGCCAGTTTGAGCAGCTCGTCATACCGCTCCTCCGCGTCCACAGAGTTTTCGAGGTTCGTCAACAGCTCATGCCATTTGGAATACGCCAGCATTTTCGCTTCGGTGTACATGACCGATCCCTCCATTCCACATAGGTATAGAACTTATGCGGCAGGCTCCTGTTCGCTTCCGTCGACATACGGTTGACGCTTCACCTGCTTTCGGCTGACTCGGCATACATCGCGTCGATGGCACCGTTACAAGAAAACAGTTGTCGCAACTTAAACAGCACTGATATTTCTGCAGTGCAGCGAAGGTCGAGTTTGGAGGTTCCATCATGAGAAAAACACAGCAACAGCCGTTTTCCGGACTGCCTGCTTATGGTGGGTTACGGCAGCATTGGACGAGGGGTACTACCACTGTTGCTGCGGCATATTGCAATTGCTCCCTCCAAGCTAACCATCATTTGTCCATCTGCCGCTGCTGGCGAAGCTGCACAACAGTACGGTGTGACAGTTCTGCAGGAGGCATTGACTGAAGACAACTTTCGCCAATGCCTCGGAGCGCAGCTTCAACCCGGAGACTTCTTGCTCAACTTATCAGTGGAGGTTTCCAGCCAAGCGTTACTCGCCTTCTGCCAGGCACATCAAATTCTATATCTGGATACCTGCACCGAACCCTGGGCAGGCGGTTATAACGAGACAGATCAGGAACCGGAAGAACGCACCAATTACGCGTTGCGACATGGCGTGCTGGCCCTGCGTGGCAGTAACGAAACGGCAACGGCGATTATTACGCATGGCGCGAACCCCGGACTGGTATCCCATTTGGTGAAGCGAGCGCTGGAAAATCTTGCAAGCGACCTCGGCCAAACGCTACCTCCATCCATGCAACGTCAGGACTGGGCCCGGTTGGCACAAGCGCTTGGCGTGAAAGTCATTCACATCGCCGAATACGATTCGCAATGTGCTGATCGCCGCAAGGAAGCGGGTGAGTTCGTCAATACATGGTCGGTGGAAGGCTTTATTGCCGAGGCATGCCAGCCCGCTGAACTGGGCTGGGGCACTCATGAACGTTCACTGCCTGCAGACGCACGCCGGCATCTCTATGGGAGTCAAGCCGCAATCTTTTTGGAACGACTAAGCGCCGCTACGCCTGTGTATACCTGGACGCCCGGTGTTGGGCCGACACTGGGCCTGCTGGTCACGCACAGCGAAGCGATCTCCATCGCCGAATACCTAACAATAGGTGAAGGTCACCATCCGAGCTACCGGCCGACGGTACATTATGCTTATCGGCCCTGCGACGATGCGCTCCTCTCGCTCTACGAGCTGGCAGCGCATCATTGGCAGCCACAAACTCGCCAACGACTGCTCGACGATGACATCACGGTGGGCAGCGACGAATTAGGTGTTCTGTTGCTTGGTCATAAGCGTAACGCCTACTGGTATGGATCCCGCCTCGACATCGAAACGGCACGAGCACTATGCCCACATAACAGTGCTACCAGCCTGCAGGTCACAGCGGCGGTCATGGCGGGAGTTGTCTGGAGTCTTCGTAATCCAAGGCGAGGGATTCTTGAGCCAGATGAATTACCACACAGCGACATTCTTGAGCTATGCGCTCCTTACCTGGGCGAACTGAACGGTTTTTATAGCGACTGGACGCCACTCGCAGGACGTCAATCGATGTTTCCTCAGCCCAACATCGAGCCAGACGACCCGTGGCAATTTCGTAATTTTCGGGCGAACTGGTGACTGAACGGAGAAGCAACGAGAGTCCATCAAACCTTCAGGTTCCTTCTCTAAAGCCCTCGACCGCCTGGGCATAGCGCTGAGTGGTTTCGGTCACCAGGCGTTTTCTTTCGTCTCGATCAATGAATCCTTGTTTCAAACACTCCTCGGCGAGGCGGAGCAGTTGCTCATATTGCTCTTGAGCGGTCATTCGGATTTCTGGCCTTTCCAGAAGTTTGTGCCAGGTTGCTAATGCTTGCCCTTTTCGATCTTCGTACTGGCCATGACTCCATGGTTGGTATTCAGTAGAGAGTCATGACGACGACTGTTTTCCAGAAATTTGAGCGTGCATCCGGCGCAGTCGACAAACCGAGAATGAAAGATAGGTGAGGGATGTCTCGAGCGCATAATCTCGATAGCAGAGCCGTCCGTCAGTAATCCTCCAAGACGCAAAAAGTGAATCGAACCTCGGTCGATTAAAAACATTCTTAAAGGTATGCCTGTGCAGGCCATGCCAGGCTGCTCGTGTAACTCCTCATTTGCCCGCATCGATGTGCGGGCTTTTTTTGCATGGTTGCTGCAAATTCCGGGATAACTGAGATACGCCAACATCCTTATTGGATGCCAACCTTAATATTCTTGAGTGTAAGCCGCTTCTTCAGGCAGTGAACGTAAACACAGCCGTGCGAAAAGCATCGTCCACGCTTAGGAGTGAGAAGTCTGCTTTAGCTGGCATCTGCTTCCTCCATTATCGCGGCAGTTTCATCAACCAAGCTGACCTGTTCGTCACCTGCCACACGAGCGTGCTCGCCGTGCGATAGCTGCAACGAAGTTTTAAGCTGATCCTCAGCCAGATACCAATAAAAGTGGTCAGCACCGTCGGGACAGGCATCCTTTTCCCAAAGTGCATACGCTCTTTCGCGAATTTTCGATTCGTCAATCATTGCCTTTCTCCTGCGGTTTAAATCCAGCGGTCGTGAGGCTGAAGCAGAACAATACAAACGGCGCGAAGACGCCTGGTATTTCGACCACCCTCCTTTTCCTCCATGCTCAATTTTTTTACCGGTTATCTATCGTGATGAACTCAGCGCGCCTCCATGCATCAACCTCAAACAATACGCTTAGGAGGATTAGCAAACATGGCTACCCCACAAGAAAATTTGCTTGATTGGTTGCGGGATGCGCACGCGATGGAACAGCAAGCCGAGAAAATGCTCAGGGCCCAATCCGAGCGGTTGGAGCATTATCCGAAGCTCAAGACCCGAATCGACTTTCACATCCAAGAGACGCTGGGACAGCAGAAGCTGATAGAGGAATGTCTGAGCAGGCTCGGCGGCAGTTCATCCACGATCAAGGACATAACTGGAAAGTTAATGGCGTTTGGCCAAGCCGTTGGCGGGTCATTGATGAGTGATGAAGTCATCAAGGGTGCGATGGCAGGCTACGTTTTTGAAAACGTAGAGATCGCCTCCTACACCGTTTTGATTGCTGCCGCAAAAGCCGCTGGAGACACGCTGACTCAAGCTGCTTGCGAGGAAATCTTGCCGCAGGAGCAGGCAATGGCTGAGTGGCTTTTGGAACATCTTCCTGAGCTCACCCAAGCGTTCCTTGCTCGCTCAGAAGATCCGAACCTTGAAGCGAAAAAATAGAAAATAGAAAAACCAGACGACGTTGCAGTCACAACGTCGTCTTGGTTCGATCGCAAATATTATTTGGATTCCATTGTCGCCGCTTGATTGCCGCCTTGTTCAGCGATCTTCGACAGCTTCTCATCCGTAGCTTTTTCTTCTGCCAAAGTGGCGGCAAGAAGATCCGCTGCGTCTGATAAATTCAAATGTTTGGCCATGGCAATCAAGGTGCCGTAACTCGCGATCTCGTAGTGCTCAACTTTTTGCGCGGCGCCGATCAACCCCGCATCAAGCACCGCGCCTTTTTCGATTTCCTCGAGCAGCTCCTTGGATTCTTCAACCAGCCCTTCCATGGCCACGCATTTCATGCGTTTGAGTTTTAACCCGGTCAACTCGATCAGCTGATCGATGCGTTCAATTTGCCCTTGGGTTTCTTCCAGGTGAGCATTAAAGGCCTCAGCTAATAGCGGGTTGGTAGCTGCTCGCGCCATGCGCGGCAGAGCGCGGGTGATCTGTTTCTCGGCGCTGTAAATATCGGACAGCTCATGGACAAACAGGTCTTCAACAGTTTTTCTAGCCATTGGAAATCTCCTCTCCACTGTGCGCGTCACCGTAGCGGAACGCATCATTTGCATCTCCACGCTTGTGGTATGCATGAAAAAATGACTGATGGTCGTCGGCATGGGTTCAAATTTTTTGCGCTGGTGATCCAGCATTTCATCCCAACGCCGTGTCGAGAAACATCATTACGCCGAACCCGAGCATGAGCCCTAGCGTTGCCGGAGTTTCATGACCGTTACGATGGGTCTCCGGGATAACTTCGTGCGAGACCACGAAAATCATCGCACCCGCAGCGAGTCCGAGCGCGACGGGATAACCCAAGGCAAAACTGCTAGAAATGCCCAAACCGATGATTGCGCCCAAGGGTTCCATCAATCCTGAGCCGACGGCTATCAACGCTGCGCGAAGCGCCGAGATTCCGGTCACCCTCAACGCCAAGGCGATCGCCAACCCTTCGGGAATGTCCTGGATGGCAATGGCGGTGGTCAGCGGCAGACCTACTTTCATATCACCGGTAGCGAAGCTGACGCCGATCGCCATGCCTTCCGGCAGGTTGTGCAACGTGATGGCAAGCACAAACAGCCAGATGCGATTGATGCGCCGAGCCTCGGGGCCGCGTTTTCCGCTTTCGACATGCTCGTGCGGCACAAAGCGATCCAGACCAATCATCAACGCCACCCCCAGCCCCAAGCCGAGTACCACAATGCTTGCCGCCAGCAACTTGTTGTTCGATATCTGCTGGGCCGCTTCGATCCCCGGAAGGATGAGCGAGAAAGAACTGGCGGCGAGCATCATGCCAGCGGCAAAGCCCAACATAATGTCCTGGGTGCGGGAGGCAATGTCGCGAAGGATGATCGCGACGGTTGCCCCCAACGCTGTTGCGGCGAAGCCTGCTAGGCCGCCCAGGAAAGCCAGATGCAGATAGTCTCTTCTAGCATTCACGAAGGCGCCGTAGCCACTGATGATCAGCAGAACCACGACGCTTGCCAGCACACACCAAAAGAACCAGCCCATCCATCCCGACTGAGAAATCTGGACAAACCAAGACCGTCCCGGTGACCGAAGAGGAGCGGACGGTTCGGACATACGACCTCCTAACTAACAGCCATACGGATCACAGATTCGTTGAGGCTAGCGCGTAACTCTCTTGAGATACGCGTGGCCTCACGTTCAAAGGACGAAGCCGTCGCAAGAAACAGATTTCGCGAGTCCAAATGGAATCGCTCGGTTCTGGAATAGTTGATCATCACGTTCACCTCTATAAGCTGAGGAAAGGAACACCGCGTCCCACAGCGATACGCGGTGAATGCTTCAAGCTTCAGGTTCGATCTGTACACCCGCGCCAAGGTCGGCACCGGTGACCGGGTTACTGTCCGGGTCGGACATTGTTCTGGCTTTCATTTCCATCAGTAGTGCGTCGTCCTCAGCGCTCAATTGCACGCTGGCCATGCCGTCACCGCCATCGACCGCTGGCATAGGGTCTTCCACAAAATCCCAATCGCCCCCCTGGTTCCAAGGGCCACGCGTGCTGCCTTCCCCCTGAGACATGTTGAAATACACGTTGGTGAATTCGGGCATACCCGGCAACTTGCCCTGCGGGAAGTTTGGCTGGATGGCATGCAATGCTTTTTCGAAAGACAACTGGTGCGCAATCTCTCGCGTCATCAAAAAACCCAGCGCTTCTTTCACGCCTGGATCGTCGGTGACATTTATCAAGCGCTCGTAGACGATTTTCGCGCGCGCCTCGGCAGCAATATTGGAGCGCATATCAGCTGTGGGCTCGCCAATGGTATCGACATAAGCTGCCGACCATGGAACACCTGCCGAGTTGGTCAGGGGTGCGCCGGCGCCGTACAACAGACTTGTGATGTGAGAGTCGTTACCGGCGCCGTTAATGGCGCGATATAGCTCCCCCTCTTCCTCGACGCCTTCGGCCATTTGGCCTTTTGCACCTTTGTTCAACATGACGATGATCGAGCCGACAATTTCCAGGTGACTGAGCTCCTCGGTGGCGATGTCCATCAACAGATCCTTTCGACCAGGATCGTCTTCCGCCAGAGCTTGGGTGAAGTAACGCGAAGCTGCTGCCAGCTCGCCCTGTGCCCCACCGAATTGTTCAAGTAAAAGGTTGGCCAATCCGGGATTGGGTTGGGCGACGCGCACGGTGTATTGAAGTCGCTTGTTATGCAAAAACATGACAAATCTCCTCAGGCTTAAGAATGTGGCGCCGCCCCCAGCGGGTTCACGCGCCTACTTCTTGTGAAGCAACAGCCCGTTAGAAATTTCAAAAATCTCTTCTGATTGACGACAAGTGGTTGAGGCATGGATGGCGCCCTGCGGCGATAGTGAAGGTACTCGATTGGCGATGCGTTCTTTCCCGACTGCTTTATCTCTTTAGGCGCGAATTTGTGGGGAATAGACGCCACGATTGGGACTCAGAAGATGAATGGAACGGCCTTCACCATTTAGCAAATCAAAGGAACAAACTATCAATTGCAGCGTCAGCCCCTATAAGCGCTTGAGCGATTTCCTCCCCACCCGGCAGGAGAAAAAAAATGAAAAATCAAGGTGTACGCATGTCCAAAATAAAAGCAAATGACCCTATTCGACAGTCGACCAGTCAACCCGAAAAGCAGCCGCAGAACGCAGATAAGAGCGACGGCCTGACGGATGATCAACGAGTGAGTCGTGAAAAGGCTGATCAGCAGAACGGTGCTCGTGTAACTCCCGGCCCCGCTGACTATGATCGACAACCGAAACGCTGATCGTTGGGCTCTGCATTTTTAAAAGGAGTACACAATGTTTGATAAACCAAGATTCATCGTCAGTCTCATCATCGACAACCAGCCACAAAACCGAATTTTGGTGGGCAGAGAAACCCTAGCGCCTAACGAAGCAGAGGCGTTGGTCAAACAAACCTTTGCTGAGCTCTAGGGCGCCTGCTTGAGTGACATTCAGGTTCAAAAAAGAACCAAGCTGGAAGAAGGCGACAATATCCCTGGGCGTTATCACAGCCCTGAATCTGTGCACACAGAGACCGTCCCACATGAATTCGAATAGAGTGAAATGGATTGTGGCGTTGGGTTTATGCCTTTGCGGTGCGATGGCTAACGCCGTCACCGTCAACGCTTTCCTGGAAGAAGCCGCGCAACAGACCGTGTTCCAGACCGAAGGCGCGAAGGTGGCGTTGGAGAAAAGCCAGATGCCAGAAGTGAAGAGTTTCGCCCATCAGATGATCGACAAGAATGCGCAGCTGTACAACAAACTCAAGGCACTCGGTGAGCAATTGCATATGGAGGTACCAGCAGAAGCTTCTCTGGCAGGCAAAGCGAAGCAGATGCGCCTTGAATCACGGGATGATTCTTTCGACCGGATCTATATAGACAGTCAGGCTGAAACTCTTGAACAGAAAGTTTTCCTATTCAAGAAGGAAGCGATGTCTTCGGAGAGGCCGGAGCTGAAAAAATTTGCCGAAAACGAGTTGCCGGACATTTTGAAGCAGGAGCAGGCAGTGAAAAGTCTTCAAGATAAAATCAAGCCTTCGGCAGGCAAACTCACGCCGGCTCAATAATGAGGCAACAAAATAATTGTAAAAGATGCTTCCTCGAATTCCGCCCTGGCTAATCTCTTACGCAGTACGCGTCCATGGAGATCTTGCCTTCATGACGGGTGTTGATCATACCGTCATGAAGTCACCAAGAGCGTAACGGTGTTCTCCCGTCTGGACTGCATCATTCGCCTTCGGTGTGAAGGGCTCGACTGAAGTCGTCGAGCCCACATCGATCGGAAGCAAGCGAAGTTCGGTTAATTCCAGAACCTTCAACATGACTTAAGAAGCGAAATTAGCCTTTACTGTGTTCCGGTGACGTCGGCCCCTCCTTGATGCCGCGAGGCCCAGCAACACCCCAGACGATCAAACCGACCACCGGAAAGACAATCAGGCCGATGGCCCAGGCGGCTTTTACACCCACTGATTTGTCGCTGCGGAACACACTGATCATCGCCCATAGGTCAACGAGCAGGATAATAACGGCGACTGCAATAGCAAAATAGCTGGTAGCTTCAGACATGACTCAACCCTCCTGTGACTGATAGTGTTTAGGCCTTAGGCGGTGCCGGGTGTTCAAACGAATCACTGGTATGAGTTGTGAGTCGACGGGTGTTGCGTTGTGCGAAGAGTTGAATTCAACACATGGGTCATGGGTAAAACTCAAACCTTGTTGTGTTTGGGTGAGGCCAGATTTTTCTTTGTATAACGCGGCCCGGCGTTGCTCCATACGATCCATCCCACAACGGGAAAGAGGACGATGCCGATAAGCCAAGCGGTTTTTTCTCCCAGAGCGCTGTCGCTGCGGAGTACGCTGGTGATAGCCCATGAGTCAACGATGGCGATGATCGCAATGACAATGATCGAAAATTGGCTGGCTGCGTCAGACATGATTCAACTTCCATGGACTGATAATAATAAGGCTCCGGCAAGTTTCAGGGTGTTCACAATTCTCATGAAAAAATTCGCAATACCATAGCCGGTCAGTTTTCTCGGGCAATGATTGAAATCTTGCCATTTCGCTCGATGATCGCGAACTTGATCTCCTCCAGCTTCTCAATGCCTTGGCTAGATCGTGCAGCCTCCATAATGTCGGCTTCCACCAGTCGCGCCTGACGTAACCGTTGATGCAACAGCTTGCCGTTCTCGACGATGATCGTGGGTTCGCCATCGATCAAACGTGAGACCCAGTTCGAACGTTGTTTGAGCAATGAAAACCCAACATCGATAGCGATCAGGGTGACGATAACGAGCATCGAATTCGTCAGTGAAAAATCATCTCCCAGCAGCGCTTGCTGAGTGGCCTCGCCAATGATCATCAGCAATAGAAAATCAAAGGTCGTCAGCTCGGCCAAGGAGCGTCGGCCGGCAATCTTGAACAGCACCATTAACGCCATATACATCGCTGCCGCACGCAATACCGAATCCATAGGTCACCTAGGGGAAAATGAACTGATCAAGTGTTACGCCAAGGCTACCGGGCGTTGTGACGTGACTACGAAAAAAACCTAATCCGTCGCCGCGCAGCGTGAGATACAAGGTGGCTTGCCCCTGATTGTCGGCTTGCACCCATAAGCGCATGCCCTGGGACAAACTTCTGCTGCGCAACGGCTCAGGCTGCAGCGACTCGATGCTGAAGCCCTCTAGCATTTCACCAGATAGATCCAACTCGATTTCGGTTTCCGGCTTTGCGCTGACACTTACCTTCATCGAATTCATCGAGCCATTGCGGTGAAACATCTCGTATTCCACCCTGATGTTGCCATCCGCGCTGTGTACATCCCGAGAACTGAGCAGCCCTCGCGAGAACAGACCAATCAAGCCAAAAAACATCAACAAGACCAGCATGTACCAACCGAGCCGCTCAAAACGCCAAACCTTAATCTGATAGGGCATGTCTTCGCGAATTGGGTAATCACGACTCTTAAGATCCGGGTGCTCGGTATCATCCTTCATCGTTTTGTACCTCACTCTCCAAGCGATGCCTGACTATGAAAATGGGGTAAACGTTGTAAGGCAAACTCTGTTGCCTCTGTTTGCACTTGGCAGCGGGTACCAAAAAAACGATGCTCGTGACTAAACACACTTTTGGCGTCTTTAGATTGAAACGCCCAAGCAAAACAAATGGTTCCTGCAGGAATACCGTCAACGTCTTCAGGGCCAAGAATGCCCGTGGTGGCAACGGCGACGTTAGCCGTACTGTCTTGTAGGGCGCCTAAGGCCATCTCCCTGGCAACCTCCACACTCGTCAGATTGAATGTTTCGATGGTGTGAGCGCTGACATGCAAGAGACGTTTCTTGGCCTGTGGGGAATAAACGACGTAACCGCATTCGATGAACTCGCCGCTGCCTTCGACCTCCGACAATAGCGTTACGATTTTACCGGCGGTACACGACTCCGCCGTTGTCAGTATCAAGGAGTGTTTACGCAGGTAAGCGACTGTGTCGTCAGCGATGGCCATATCAATTCTCGAAAGTTCTTTTTGTGTGACCAGCCTTATAATCCTCTCCCGAGACAGCACGGAGATAAGCTTGGTCAGCTTGCATCCTCAGATCCCGCCACTCGCTCCAAGTCACGATACCCAGTCGATCCATCTCATCGGACTGGCGAAGCAATTCGTCATGATAAGCATCGGGACAATCCATACGAAGCTGCCGGTTTTCCAGTGCGCGATGCCAGGCATCAAGGGCACGCAGTCTCGTCTCTTGAGCGGGTGTAAGTAGATTTTTGAAGGCATTCATCTCATTCGCCCCAACCCGGATATTTCTTGATGGAGCGCTCGGCTACCGCATAGGTTCACTACATCTGACGAAGTGGTAATTTTTAAGCTTTAGTCTCAACCAATCATGGCCATCGGAGTGGTACGGATCAAAATTTCTGCCGCCAAAATCTGCGCTCCTTTCGGCCACGGTTGTAGTTTTGCTACACCCTCCTGACATCTCTATTTCAGCTATTGCCTGACCGCCAGTCTCAACATTTTCTATCACTCTGAACTTGTATCGATTTTTGCCCCTCTCCCATTTACCAATAGGCTTATGAAGGGGTTTGGTTATGAGAGCACTTACCTACCACGGCGCCCATAGCGTGAAAGTCGATACGGTTCCCGACCCAATAATTGAGGAAAGTGACGACATCATCCTCCGAGTCACAGCTACTGCAATTTGTGGCTCCGATCTTCACCTTTATCGCGGAAAAATCCCTACCGTTGAACATGGCGATATCTTCGGCCATGAGTTCATGGGGATCGTTGAGGATGTGGGATCGTCAGTGACCGCCGTTCAGCCCGGCGACCGCGTCGTGATCCCTTTCGTGATCGCTTGTGGTAGTTGCTTCTTCTGCCAGATGGACTTGTACGCGGCGTGTGAAACGACCAACACAGGGCGTGGTGCGATCCTGAATAAAAAGGCCATTCCCCCAGGCGCCGCGCTTTTTGGTTTCAGTCACATGTACGGCGGCATACCCGGTGGGCAAGCAGAATACGTGCGCGTCCCCAAAGCCAACACAGGGCCTTTCAAAGTGCCTGGGACACTCTCGGACGAGAAGGTATTGTTCCTCTCTGACATCCTGCCAACCGCTTTCCAAGCCGTGACTAATACCGGAATCCAAAAAGGCTCCAGCATTGCTATCTACGGCACCGGGCCCGTCGGTCTATTGAGTGCTGCCTGCGCAAGAATGCTCGGCGCGGATCAGATTTTTATGGTCGATCACCACCCTTACCGCCTGGCTTACGCTCAAGAAACCTATGGGGTAATACCGATCAATTTCGACGAAGACGACGATCCTGCAGACACCATTATCCGCCAGACCAAAGGGATGCGCGGTGTCGACGGCGTCGTGGATGCCGTTGGTTTCGAAGCAAAGGGCAGTACCACCGAAACCGTGCTTGCCACGCTCAAGCTCGAAGGCAGCAGTGGTAAGGCACTGCGACAGTGTATTGCGGCGGTAAGGCGCGGAGGTGTGGTAAGCGTGCCTGGCGTGTACTCCGGATTCATCCATGGTTTCTTGTTTGGCGACGCCTTCGACAAGGGCCTTACTTTCAAAATGGGGCAAACCCACGTTCAGCGCTATCTTCCGGAACTTCTCGAACATATCGAGAGCGGTCGCCTGTCCCCCGAAATCATCATCAGTCATCGGATGGGGCTTGAGCAGGCTGCCGAGGGGTACAAGATATTCGACAAGAAGGAAGAGGATTGCAGGAAGGTCATTCTCACGCCGGGTGATAACAAAGCGGCGTTTCCCAACGACGATGAAGCGGTGATTGTCGGTGTTTAGTTTGTTGCGGATGAGAGGAGAGGCGAAATGAATCGCGCCGGGCTCGAGGTCTTTCTCCGCAAACAAACGTGAGCGGTACCCAGACCAGTGGGGAAATGTAAAAAAGAATTTCATCGTACGGAGTTGGTCTATGGGGTAAGTCCCCAAGAGATCGCCATCATGAAATTTTCAAAATTTTGCCAATCACTTTCTCACTGGGCTGGGAGTTCGAAAACCTTTGGTACTGCCGTTATACTGATCATCATGTGGGCTTTCACTGGCCCTCTTTTTCACTACAACGATACGTGGCAACTGATCATAAACACCTCGACCACCATTATTACGTTCCTTATGGTTTTCCTGATTCAAAATACACAAAACCGTGACAACGATATTTTGCATTTGAAAATCGATGAGCTGATTCGAGCCACTAAGGATGCGCAAAATGCTTCCTTGTGCTTGGAAAAAATGGGTACGCGCGACCTCAGAAAACTGCGGGAGCAATACAGTTCCTTGGGCGAAACGGATCAGATAAGTCTCGACCCGATCCAGAGTGAGCATGGACAGGTGCCTAATTTATCAACCCAAGTCAGCTCGGATCAAGGCAACCAGACCAGCCAATGAATTCATGGTTGGGCGGGATCTACCATTGACAAGGCAATTGATTGGCCGCCAGATCGCAGCTTCAACCCTTGGACTTTCGAGGGTCTGCAGAACGAGGAAATGTTCTTTCTTCCTGCAGCGTTCCGTCCTCTTTATGAATCTTGAGCGACGCGGTTTTGCCTTGAAGAAATTCACTGGCGATTGCGGTGATTTCCGCTTTGGTACTTGCCGATTTAGAAGGACGTTGAGCCCCTTCCTTAACCAGTGTCCAAAGGTCTCCATTTTTTGTGATGTGGTAATTTTCCATGATCGTTCCTATGGCATTGAGCACTATCCAACGTTGTCATTGGTTGACCTCTACGCTCTCAACGAGTTTGAATTTTTGAACAGGGGCTTGCGGCTCAGCTCAAACCTCTGAGAAGAGGCGTAAAACAAGGCGTGCGTTGGAGATGGATATGATCAGAGACATCATCGTCATTGGCGGGTCTGAGGGCAGCTTTGAGCCCCTGCGCGCAATTCTCACCGGATTACCCAAGGATATCCCGGCAGCCATTTTGATCGTCATGCATACCGGCCCTTCGAGCCCGAGATTACTGGCCTCAATATTCAATACTTGGTCAACCTTGCCGGTGGCATACGGGAAGGACGGTGACTGCATTGAACATGGTCACGTGTATGTCGCCCCGCCGGATAAACATCTTGAGGTGGTCGAACCAGGAGTCATACATTTGAGTGACGGGCCGAAGGTAAAATTCTCAAGGCCAGCAGCAGATCGCCTGTTCGAGACTGCCGCCTCCGTGTTTGGTAATCGCGTGGTCAGTTTGATTCTGTCAGGCAACGATGGCGACGGGACGGAGGGCGCGAACGCCGTGCGGATGGCCGGAGGATTGTGTCTCGTACAAGATCCCGGAGATGCTGTGGTGCCAAGCATGCCGATAAAGGCGATAGAGAATGATCACCCTGAGTGTTTAGTGAGAACGACGGCGCTTGTAGAGGTGCTTATACATGCCGTAGGAGCTGTGAGATAGCTCACCGGCATGGCCACTACCTTAAAGATAAGTGACAACCGACCTTACTAGGCATCGCCTTAGCAGTAATGCCATGTGCACGACGGCTCTAGGCCGTTTTATTACTTTCGCCAAGGGCAGCAAGCGGCTAAAGGCAATCGCTCAGGTCGGTAGAGACGAGCATTACCTTTTTCTAAACCTGACCTCAACTTGGTTGATCGACGACCATAATCTGTGCCACCCCTACCAGTTCAGCCTGATTCAAAATCTCTCCCGGGGTCGCGTCCGCAGTGGGCATGACCAAGCTGTTCTCGCCATCTCCAAAATGCAGCTCTAGCAAGTGCATAGCCGCCTCATGGACGGGCAACTGAGGCTGCTTGAGCTCAATTTGATGTGTGCGGCGTTCGCCGTCGAACAGATATTCAATCGTGTAGATGCGCATTGTTGATCCTCCGTAGGCGTCACTTACAATCTTGACTTTATGGTCAGTTTTGTAGTTCAGCTGCAGATACCAAAATTGGCTACTGAGAGTTTCATGCGCTTTGGTACACGGCCTTCTCTCGCGAGGAGCCGTCAGCCCTTGGGGTTGAACTCTTCTATCGTGGCTCCCGTCTAGCACATAGATGGAGCACAGAAGTTAAGCTTTAATCCCTAGCGTCAATGGACATATCCATGACCGACAGCGCACGTTTGAATTACTTAAACGACACCCTTTTCGGCCCGATCGCTAAAACGATTGATTGCGACGTAATCATCACGCCCATCACACGAGGTCTCTTTCAGGTACAGGTGATGTCGCCGGTGCCAGATGACCTACACAAGGCCCACTCCTTGACCATTATTCTTTCTTCAGGAGAGCGCTTGAACGGCACGGTGGCTCTCTCCCGCAGACTGGCAAATGCTGATTTGGAGTTGCAGATCGATAGATGAAAATCTATTGCCGCATCTAGGTTTCGGTGATCCTTAAATGAACAAACCGCGAGCTGAGACAGCAGCCGTTCAAACCCTGATGTTTGAACGCAACCAATGGGTTCCTAACAACCCGCGCCTGCCGGTACTCATTTACCCAACTGCGCTGTTCGAGGAACCTTCATCGCCAATGGCTGGCCACCACAATGGCGATATGGGGTTTACAACTATCACCACTACCATACAGAAGGTCATGAAGTGCTTGGCGTCGCCAGCGGTCGGGCTCGGTTGATGCTGGGTGGCCCGGATGGTCATGTATGTGAAGTGAGTCCAGGCGAAGTATTGCTACTGCCTGCTGGCACCGGCCACTGCAATGTAGGCTCCAGCGATGACTTTCTGGTGTCGGCACTTGCCCACCGGGTCAGCAGGCGGATATCTGCCGATACGCGCCGACCAAGGCCCAACTGGCGAGCATCGACAAGCTACCGTTTCCCGACCAAGACCCCGTGCAGGGCTTGCAAGGCGCGGTATGCAGGTATTGGGTTAGCAAGCGTTGAAAGGTTGCAGTCAATCGCGAGCGGCACGAACCTTCCCGCTAAAAACGCTAAAGCCGTAGGTGTTGTAAAAGAGCGTCACCGGTATCAGCACAGCGAAACCGACCAACATGAAAATCTGGCTGGTCGGGCTGGAGGCGGCGGCTTGTAACGTCAAATGCGGCGGGATAATCAGCGGATAAAGCGCCGCGATCATCAATGCGAACGCCAAAACGAAAACGCCCAAAGCAGCAAACAGCGGCAGATACTCTCTACGGCTTTGAAAGCCCAGGATAAAGCCGATCAGCAGTGCAATGAGCACTGTCGCGGCCGGCAGCCAGACCAGGCGATCAAACAACCGGTACGCATACCGAGTGTCCAGTGTCGTTGTCCAGACCACCAGCACGGCCAATAGCAACAAGGTTACGATTGCCAACGCGCTCGCCTGACGACCTGATCGTTGCTGAAGTTCTCCTTCAGTACGCCAATAAAGCCAACAAGCGCCCAGCCACGTGTAACCCAGCACGAGCACGGCTCCACAGAACAGTGGAAACATACCCAGCCACTCCCAGCCGTTGCCACTAAACTGCCGGCCATCATTGGGTATGCCTTGAACCAGCGAACCCAAGACAAGCCCCTGGCATCCACCGGCCAGCAGTGAACCGACCGACAGTAAACCGTCGACAGCGCGCTTGATTCCGTCACTGGGTGCGTAGTCACGAAACTCCAGCGCTACCACGCGAAGAATCAACGCCAAAAACATCAGGATGAACGGCAGATACAGCGCCGGCAGCAGGATGGCGTAGGCCAGCGGAAATAACGCTAGAAGCCCCCCGCCACCTAGCACCAGCCAGGTTTCATTAGCATCCCAAATCGGCAAGATGGTAATTACCATGGCACTGCGGTGTTTACCGCAACGGGTAAGGCCCAGCAGTACGCCGACGCCAAGATCAGTTCCGTCCAGCAGCACATAGCTCAACACCGAAAATGCCAGGGCCGCAGCGCAAAGTAGTGTTATCCAGTCATTGTCCGCCATGGATCATGCCCTCAGGATTCACCCGTCTCGTCAGCCAGGGCTGGCTGCGGCCCGGACTCGTCCTTGTGCGGTGGTTCACGCAGGAGTCGCAGCAGCACCCAAAGGCCAATGCCGAATATCAGCAGGTAGAACAACAGGATTGTCCATGTCGACCCTACGACCTGCTGTCGGGACACCGAAGACAGACTGTCAGCCGTGCGCAGCAAACCGTAGACCGTGAAGGGTTGGCGGCCCACCTCGGTCACTACCCAGCCACTGAGCATCGCCACCAATCCAGCCGGCGCCATTAGTACACACCCGCGCAGCATCCAACGCGCAGCGTACAGCCGTTGTCGCCATCGCAATACCAAACTGCTCAGACCCTGCACCAACATCAATACGCCCAGACCGACCATGATGCGAAAAGCGAAGAACACCGCTGGCACCGGCGGGATGTCCTGGGGCGGGAACTCATCCAGCGCGGCGATGGTGCCACTCAGGTCATGTGTCAGGTACAGCGAACCGATGCGCGGAATCGCCACTTCCCAATGATTGCGCCGCTCGGCCATGTCTGGCAGTGCGAACAAGCGCAAAGGCTCACCTGCACCTTCGGGCGGGCGAGTCCAGGAGCCTTCGATAGCAGCAACCTTTTGCGGCTGAACTTTGAGACTGTGCTGGCCGTGCAGGTCTCCCACCACGATCTGGACAGGTGTGAGCATGACGATTGTCCACAACGCCATTGAGTATTGAAGGCATGCGCGCGGATTCTTTGGCGCACGTAACAATTGCCAGGCGCTGGCTCCGGCCACCAGTGTGGCGGTGCCGAGCAACGCCGCCAATGTCATGTGCACCAGCCGATAGGGGAACGATGGATTGAAGATGATCGCCCACCAATCCTCGGCAACGAAACGGCCACCAGCGCCTATGGCATAACCGGCGGGCGTTTGCATCCAGGAATTGGCCGACAGGATCCAAAATGCACTGATCAGCGAACCGACAGCGACCGCGCAGGTGGCAAAAAAATGCAGACGAGGGCCTACCTTCTTTCGCCCGAAGAGCATGATGCCAAGGAAGCCTGCTTCCAGGAAAAATGCGGCCAGCACCTCGTAGAACATCAATGGGCCGAGGATATCTCCCGCCTGAGTCGAAAGCCGCGACCAATTGAGCCCGAACTGATATTCCAGTATCAAACCTGAGGCGGTGCCCACCGCCACGTTGAGGGCAAATACTTTTAGCCAGTAACGGTAGACGTCCAGGTAGACCTTTCGTCTTCGCCATAGCCACAGCGCTTCGAGCACCATCAAAAAATTGGCCAGCCCGATGGTCAGTGCCGCTAGCACAATATGAAAACTGATGGTGATCGCGAACTGGGCACGCGCCGCCATCAGCGCCGAATCAACCGCGTCCATGCTGTTCACTCACCATTATCCAACACAGGCAGGAAAAAGCTGTTGGTAGCAGCAAGCACAGGCAACCGAGGTAGCCAAAAGTATTGGCCGGAATAGGCATGGCAAGTGTCCGGTGCAGTATTTGTCGGTTGACTCGCGGCAGTCCCAATGATTCCGAAATTCAAAAATTTGAACGGAGTACAACTGCGCGATCACCGGTCAAGAGATTGAGCTGTGTTCTCTTCACAGCGGACAGACGGTTATCAGTTAAATAAGGGCAACTCCACGTTCGTCGCGACTTCTCGACAAATCGCCAAAGGGAATCCGATTCGCGTTAGCCGGCTCGCTTCTGCCGATTGGGTAAAAACCACTTACTCGCTCGATTGGCGATTGTTTGAAGGATCCCGCCATGCCAAAGCTCAAACTCGGCGTCGAAGCCGGCGCACTCCACAAGGTCATGGTTTGCTCACCCGGTCTGGCCCACCAGAGGCTGACTCCGGGCAACTGCAACGAATTGCTGTTTGATGACGTCCTCTGGGTCGCACAGGCCAAGCGCGGAAATTTCGACTTTGTGACCAAAATGCGCGAACGCAACATCGACGTGCTCGAGATGCGTAACCTGCTGACCGAGCTCGTTGCAGATACTAATCTTGGAGAGGCTGCACACTTCGGAGCTATCGACGGGACAGGCATCGATTCGGTTGCGCTTTGAAATCCAGCGAAAATCGTGTTTTGAGATTCTTTGAACCAGAGTTTGGACTTAGTGCCAAGGATCAGGGCAGGATAAGCGAAGCCTTGTCCCAATTCAGCCTTGCACTTTTCCACCACTGCGCCGGATAGAGTTTCCGGCATACGTCGGGTGACAGGGTCAGTTATGAAATATTCCTCTTCAATACCGAACTTCAGCGTTCTGTTCATTGGAGTCTCCTGTGAGAAAGCCACTGCGTGAATCACCCGTTCCAGCGGACATTTCGCCCGGTATGTACCACGAGCAAATCAGTGGTAGTCCTCTCCTGCGACTGCACGCAAATAGGCCTGATCCGCGTTTATTCGTAAGTCTCACCATTCCTCCCAACTTACGATTCCCTGGCGATCCATCTCGTCAGCTTGTCGCAGCAATTCTTCGTGATAGGCATCTGGACAATCCATACGCAGCGAGCAGTTTTCGAGCGCTCGATGCCAGGAGTCCAATGCACGAAGTTTTCGTTATTGAGCCAGCGTCAGCAAGTTTCTGAATGAGTTCATGGCTGCCGGAATCCCAGAGGTATTTCGGAATGGATCAGGAGAGTTCGGTACAGGTTCAGGAGGGCCGACAAGAGGCTAAAACGCTCAGTCGGCCACACCGTTCGCTAGTACAACATTCTAGAAAAAAACCCGAGATTCAGAAGCCTACGATTGTCCGACAAACGTTTTGAATTTTTTTTGGCGCGCTCACTCCTTTGTCTATGAGCATAAGGAGGGGTCTCATGAACACCGGACTTTTCGTCATTGAATACAAGCTCCATGGGGAGCCGAAGTCCTTCATCACCCGGACAAAAACAATGCGCAATGCGGATGCTTGGCATTGGGCGAGTTGTGATGCTGGATTAGCTCCTATACCAAAGCTTGGGAGACCGCCACTAAAAGCCGTCTCGAAACCTCAAGCGGAAAAGTATGGGGTGACTGACGTCACATGGCGGGAATCCGCAACGTTAGATTGGACGGAGGTTTCAACGTCATGAGCGTAAACACTACAAAAAACGTTTCCGACTCGGCTGGAGACGCTGAAGTAGATCGATCCACAGCGCTTTTTTTTGAGGCGGATCGACTGGACGCCTTCGCTTACAGCATTCTAGATACTGATGCCAGAACCGAGGAAATTTTGAAAAAATTCACGGAAGCGAAAGCTATCGCTGATGCCAAGCGAGCCGACGCATCTCGGATTTTTACACAAGCAAGACGTCCGAAAAACGATGAGCTATAGGCACGTTGTCAGAGGAAAGCCTGGCGTGTAAAACGCTGCTATGCACCTGGATTTGTAAGTTGAATATACACAGACCAAATAGCTAGTAGCACCCAAAATGTCGCGAAGATCCAAGGGGTACGAACGGAAAATAGCAACGCCTTTCGATACCCCTTGTGGGTCGACTCACGTTCGCTGAACAGCGGCGAATCGTCATATGCAAGCCCCATCATCGGTTCACTTCTCAGAAGCTCGCTCTGCTTGTAATACCAGTGGTCGATGATGTCATATGCCGCTCGAATGCCTGGCCAGGCATTCAACGAGCTGAGCACTCCCAGTAGCGCAAGAAACGGCGGCACCACCAAGGTGAAGAGTTTTCCCCATTCAGGGTTGAGATTGGCCATACAAGACGCAAAGGCGATGACCAAAAAGGATTGAGCTGCGAGATAAGCATCCGTTCGATTGGCCAAGATGCTCGTCTCGTACTGAATCTCCCTCCGATAAAAATCCAACCGCTCTTTTGGCGATCCGAACATCTTGGCGTTGTGCTCGGTCAGTTGAGTGTCGTCCAGGTGGGATGTCAAAATTTTCGGCAAGATAAATTTCCTCTGATCAGTTAACACGAAGCTCATGTTCAGCCTAACGCTGTGTCGCCACGAAATACCCGCAGCCCCCCTCATTCCAGATGACGGAGCGCGTTATGGGGAGTTCCAATGAAATGATGAGCTATGCAACTTGCTCCCTAAGTGCGGATGGATAGACGATGGCCCCAACGATCTGTGCGCCCTTTTAGTCAGATCGATGGAACATTGTTTACAGCCCATCCTCTATCGCAACACCAGCTAATCTGAGGATGTCACCATGATCAACTCACTAACCGGTATGAAGTCAGGCGAGCGTTACACCATCGAAAGACTCGAACACACTCATGGTTTTCCAGGCTTTTTTCTCGATGGAAAGTATTACTTGGAGCCCGAGTTAATGACCGCCGTAGGGTGGCTCGAGGGCCAGCAATTTTTGTATGACGAACTGGATCCTACTGGCAAACCGGTCTTTCCAAATCGGGTGGTGGGCACCATCGAAGACCTGACATTAACCTTGGCCGATGGTGCGCGCCTGAAGTTGAACCAGATGCGCTATACCGCTCAGGTAGATCCCCCGACACAAGGTATCAACGCCATCCCTGATCTTTACCGTCGCCAGGCATCTGGCCTGCTCTACGACAAACTGGTCGTCATCACCGGCGCATCAAGCGGCATAGGTCGTGCGGCGGCACATGCGTTCGCCAGCGAGGGCGCCCGTCTAGTGCTCGGTGCTCGTGATGAAGTGGCGCTCGCTGAAGTTGTCGAAGAATGCGCCGCACGTGGTGCCAAGGCCCTACCCGTCCAAACTGATGTGACGAACAGCGAACAAATGCGAGCGTTGGCTGATCAAGCGGCTGCATTTGGTGATGGCCGCATCGACATTTGGATCAACAATGCAGGTGTCGGTGCGGTGGGCAATTTCGAGGAAACACCTCTTGAGGCTCATGAGCAGGTGCTGCAAACGGATTTGCTCGGTTACCTGCGCGGCGCCTATGTGGCATGGCCTTACTTCAAGGCGCAAAAAAGTGGCATTTTGATCAATACCCTTTCACTCGGGAGCTGGGTCGCACAACCCTATGCAGCAGCTTACTCGGCAAGCAAATACGGGTTGCGCGGTTTGAGCGAAGCGTTACGAGGTGAACTGAATGAATATCCCGATATCCATGTCTGCGACATCTATCCAGCCGTCATGGACACTCCCGGATTTCGTGACGCAGGTAACTTCACTGGTCATGCACTCAAGCCACCGCCACCCATTTATGATCCGCATCTCGTCGCCCAAGCGATGGTGGCTTGCGCGATCCGTCCAAGGCCGAGTACCACCGTGGGTGGTGCCGCCACGATGGCGCGGCTGGCGCATTTTTTGGTGCCCGGCTTTCCCCTACTGTATGGATGGCTGACTCGTATGGGCTTGAAACACAGCCCCCAGTCGGCATCGTCATCAGGCAATCTTTTCATGCCGCCAAATGGTCAGCGTCGCGTTGAAGGTGGCTGGCGTGCAGCCAAGCAGAGACCTTCGTTGCTATTAGCAGTCGGCTCAACCCTATTACTTGGCGGAGCTCTGTTAGCGCTTAGCCGTCGTGGACGGCGAGAGCGTGCGCACGTACCAAAGAACTGATGGGTATTGCAAATCTCGGGTTATTTAATGGTTCGCCCGATGTCACCGAACGCAAAAAAACAGCTGCCAGGTATTCCTGACAGCTGGAGCGTTGCTTACTTTTTGGAACCTCCAGGTATTACAGCTCCAAGAATCTGCTTGGCAGTTTGCACAATGACGCCAGTTTCATCCGGATCACCTTGCAGCAGGGTCGAGGCAAATTTCTTCGCCTGCTCGAATTTGATATGCGGCGGCAGCGGTGGAACGTTCGGGTCAGTCTTGAATTCGATCAGCACGGGAGTATCTGAAGCCAACGCTTTCTCCCAACCATCGGCAACGTCTTCCTCGCGATCTACGAAAATGCCCTTTAGTCCGATGGAAATGGCGAACAGGTGATAAGGAACATCGGGGATGTTCTGCGAGGCTTCGAATTTTGGATCACCTTCCATGACTCGCTGCTCCCATGTAACCTGATTGAGGTCTTCATTATTGAAAACGGCGCAAATCCATTTTGGGCTTTCCCACTGCCGCCAGTATTTGGCAACGGTGATCAACTCGGCCAGGTTGCTCATCTGCATGGCGCCATCACCCACCAGGGCAATCACGGTGCGTTGTGGGTGAGCGAATTTTGCTGCAATCGCATAGGGAACAGCGGCGCCCATGGATGCCAGGCCACCGGAGAGCGAACACATCATGCCGCTACGGATCTTCAAGTCGCGCGCGAACCAGTTGGCGCACGACCCTGAGTCACTGGTGATAATGGCGTGTTCAGGAAGACGTGGTGAGAGTTCGTAAACCACCCGTTGCGGGTTGATCGGATTAGCCTTGGCCAAGGCGCGTTTTTCCAACGTTTTCTCCCAAGTGGCGTGCCAGCCTTCGACCTTTTTACGCCACTTGCGTGAGGTCTTATGCTCCAGCAATGGCAGCAGCGCCGCCAGAGTTTCGGCGGCATCGCCCACCAGATTCACCTCCATCGGATAGCGCAAGCTCAGCATGTCCGGTTGAAGATCAATTTGAACCCCGCGCGCCTGGCCTTCTTTAGGCAGAAATTCGGAATAAGGGAAGCCTGACCCGATCATCAGCAAGGTGTCGCACTCGGTCATCAACTTGTAGCTGGGCTCGGTACCGAGCAAGCCGATGCTGCCGGTGACCCACGGTAAATCGTCAGCCAGTACCGCTTTACCGAGCAAGGCCTTGGCTGCGCCGGCACCGAGCTTCTCGGCAATTGCAATGACTTGATCGGTCGCAGCCAACGCACCAGCGCCCACCAGGATGGCGACCTTCTCGCCGGCATTCAGCACATCCGCCGCTCGCTGTAGATCCGCCTCATACGGAACAACCCTCGGCTTGCTATAACCAACCCCTGAATGAACGGTACCGTGTTCCCTGCCGGGCGCCTTGTATTCGGCTTCCTGCAAGTCATTGGGTAGGATCAGTGCCGTCACCCTACGCTCGCCAATCGCAATACGCACTGCCCGGTCAACCAAGTGACGGACTTGCGACGGAGTCGAGGCTTGTTGTACGAACGCTCCGGCGACATCTTTGAACATCGACAGTAAATCCAGCTCTTGCTGATAGTGTCCCCCGAGGGCTGCACGCGCTTGCTGTCCGACAATGGCCAACACCGGCATATGATCCATTCGTGCATCGTAAAGACCGGTGATCAGATGCGAAGCACCGGGGCCAGAAGTCGCAATGCATACGCCTAGCTCTCCCGTGAACTTGGCGTGAGCGGAGGCCATGAACGCTGCCATTTCTTCGTGCCGGGCCTGAACGAATTCGATCTTTCCTTGGGCACGACTTAGCGCACCAAAAATCCCGTTTATACCGTCACCCGGATAACCAAAAATCCGCGTTACGCCCCATTGGCTGAGTCGTTCAACCAGAAAATCGCTGACTGTCGTTGTCATTAAGATCCTCCTGTCACCGATGCGTAGAGATGCTGCTGGAACGCCGTGGCAGCTCAACCAACCTTGTCGTTGTCCTGTTCAGGCGTTTCAATACCAAGTTCTTCAGGGGCTTCGTGCGGATAACCAGGTAACCCACGGGCGTCATTCGGCCCTTGGCGACGGCCTGACGGGTTCTTTTTCTTGTCCCAATCGGTGGTGGCATTCGGGTCTTCATTACGGCCAGCCGTGCCTATCACGCAGCCATCGTCATTGGGATTGCCCAGATCCTTGATGGGTTTGTTCGGGTCAGTAGATGGATCGGTTTTCATAGATGCCTCCAACGCAAAGTCATGAGACTTTTTGGATGCAGGGTCAACGCCAGAGTGCAGCTCAATTGACGAATGGTGAATGCGACTGTCACTACCGATTTTAAGGTCAAATTGTTGAGATGAGTCGTATTGAAAGGTGCAGCTCTCAAGCGGGAGAACCCATGACCCCCAGACCGAAAGGATCTAAAGCATCGGAAGGCACGGGGTATACACTCATCGGTGAGCCCCTAGCCAATGAATTAGGTTAAGCCCTATCAAGCGCGTACCTCCGCGGCGCTTCCTCAATACTCTTTAGACAAAAGTCATTTGGCTGGCTCCCGTCGAGACAAGCCACATGCTATCTACTTTAGAAATCCGTCACTTGATAGAACAAAGTTTTCTGCCCACTCGTTGCGAATGCACAATCGATTCGGGAACCGCTCTGACGGTGCGATTATTCCACGACACTTCGAATCAAGAAATTCTTGTTGTCACTGGTATCTCTTTAGCTCAACTGTGTAACGGGCTTGCCATCGCAGGTCTTGTTGAAGGACTACGACAGGATCTTGAACTCGTTTCTTGTGCTCCTGGCTATACAGTTAGTGATCCAGGTTCTACGTTGCACCGTCGGTGATATGACGTTGACTGCTCTTTAAACTGATGGCAATGCTAAGCTTTAATTTCTTCGAATGAGATGAAGTACCCCCTATCGACATCTCTCAAACATTCGAGAAAGATTATGAAGCGGATCCTGATCAGTTCTCTCACCCTAGCAATCATCGGCACGATCACCTATGGACTGCTCCAATGGAGAGCCATCGACAAGCAGAATCAAGAATTTTCATTCAGTGAAGCAAAGCAAACCTTAAAAGGAGTGGAGATTCGCGCGCGAGCGTCGGCTGCCGGGATGACCGTAGAGGCCTACGCTAATGCTGAAGAGGAGGAAGTGGCGAAACTGATCAGCGCCCTCGAAGGTGCCACTAGCGCGACGGATATTGATTCGGTCATGGAAAGTCACGCTGCAGCTATAAAAGCGGAGGACGCCGCTGTTGAGGCAGAGGTGGATGCTCGAGGAGATCAAGCATTCCTCGAACAACGATTAAAGAAGCAGCGGATACCCGTCGATGTTAAACAACAGCTCGAACGCGCCGCAAAGGCAGTCAGTATCACTTGTAGCTAGCGCCCTGTGATACATGGCCCCCTTCTAAAGCTGTCTCCCCAGACTAAGAGCCTACAAAAACAGGCCCTCGAAATGCCCTCTTTTGTACTCAAACCAGAATCACTTGATCAGCCAGGACTCAACGATCGCAGAAGGGATTAAAAAAAAGTCTTAATAAGCTTTGTTCTCAACCAAGCAATTGCCGCCATCCACCACGAGCAACTCACCTGTGATGTAACTCGCTTCAGGTGAAGCCAAGAATACAACGGCAGCGGCCACTTCCTCTGGCCGACCCGCCCTTCCAAGGGGTGTAGAGCGTGCTGCTTTTACTTCATCAGGAGTGCTCGACCCTGTAGCTATCCAACCAGGGGCTACCGAATTCACCGTGATACCAAATTGAGCAACCTCAAGGGCAAGGCTCATGTTCATCCCTACCATTCCGGCCTTTGCTGCACTATAAGCAGCCTCTCCTGGATTACTGGCTCGGGTGCCTGTAGTTGAGCTGATGTTCACTATGCGGCCATATCCTCTAGCCCGCATCCCAGGCAACACCCCTTGAGTTAACAGGAACGCAGTAGTCAGATTTCTAGCGATGGAAAGATTCCAGGTTTCGAGGCTCGTATTCGTGAACTCGGCGAACGGTTCAGGACTCCCTTGCATCGCCATACCGGCATTATTTACAAGAATATCGATGCGGCCCCAGACGGCCTCAGCCCAAGCGACGAACTCACTAACCTGAGCTTCCTGAGTTAAGTCTACCGGTCGACCCTCTGCTTTGAAGCCGGCGGCGCGTAACTCCGCAACCCGCTCAGAGATGCGTGCGCTGCTTGCCGTGACGATCAGCTTGGCCCCTTGAGCCCCAAGACGATGGGCAATTGCCATACCGATTCCGATCTGACTGCCCGCACCGCTCACGAGCGCCACCTGCCCTGCCCAGCTTGAATTCATCGTCCTTGCCTCTGTTGAAGGTTTGCGAAGCACACGAATGGAGGTGTAGCAGATAGCCGGAAACGCCGGCTGGGAATTTGGTTGCTGAGCTCGACAACTGCAAATAAAAAGGGCCCTCGAAGGGCCCTTTTGTACTCAAACCAAGATCACTTGGTCAGCCACGACTCGACAGTGTCGGAACCGTATTTCGCTTTCCATTCCTTCAGCGTTTTGTGGTTGCCGCCTTTGGTTTCCACGACTTCGCCAGATTCCGGATTTTTGTAGACCTTCACTTGGCGAGGCTTGCGGGTGCCGCTCTTCGACTCAGCAGTGGGTGCGCGACGATTTGCCTTTGGATCAAGTAGGTTGACGATGTCTTTTAAGCTGAAGCCGTACTTCGCCAATAAGGCACGGAGCTTTGTTTCGAATTCGATTTCGGCCTTCAAGCCCGCGTCACCTTTGAGGGCTTCGAGTGCTTGAAGCTGTTCAGCTAGGTGTTTTTCGAGCTGACGGAACTCTGCGAGCTTGGACATGGGAAATCTCTCCGTGATTGTTATTCTAACGTTACACCAAAAACTCCAATTTGCATGAAGCGAGGTGCGTTTACTTTACTCATTAAGTCGTCTCCGTTGCAGAATTAGCACTTGAGCAAACGTACATTAATAGACATTTGGCGACGAGCGAAGGCTCGTAATATCGCAACAGAACATTGGTGAGATGGTGCCGCATCTGACTCTGGTTTTCGGAACGGAATTGTCATCGGTGGTGTCGTTTGTATTAGACACCTTGGTGTCGGAATCCCGTTCAGATAAAGAGGTAGTTTTCATGAACAATATCATCTACATCGTTGGGGCAGTGGTGATCGTCCTAGTCATCCTGTCGTTTGTCGGCCTTGTATAGTCAGTCTGCCCCAGCTGAAGCCCATTCTGGTGACGCCGCTAGCGGTTCAGTCCGAGCTAAACCACGGTACTCAGAGTAGTTTGAGACATGTATCCGACGACTCCTGACGGTCGCTATTTTGTAGTCAAAGGACAGCTGTGGCGCTGCAGCAACACCTCGCTCAATGAAGATGTGCGGCAGCGCTTGGTCAAAGACTTGATGACAGCGCGGCGTGATGTAAAGGCAACGAAAGCATCTGGCGATGATGGAGAGCTGACAGTAGCCCGGGAGCATGTCCAAGCGGCAAAGGTGGCGCTCGGGGAGCGCGGGCCGGTTTGGTGGAACGATGGCAGTCCGGACTTCAATAGGTATCAGGTGGCCAATACACCTTATGCGGAGCGGTACCGCTCCCTAAGCACCAATCGCTGACCAGCACCTATAGCTTCGCCACAAATCCTTGACCACCACAAGCGGCGCAGTCCTCCTGAAGCTCGAAGCGATCAAGGCATACCGGGCAGACACGAAACTTCGCTAGGTTAATCAATGGGCGAAGCTTTTCGAACGAGCGCAAGTCTCGGCTTTCTTTGGCCACGAGAGCGGTGTCGATCAGGCCACGGTAGACATCTGGATCGTCCGTTGGCTCCCGGAAGATTCCTTCGATAGTCCGCCCGGTTTCGACGAGCTCGAACCGTTGCCCATCAGGCAAAGTTAGCGTCAGCCCTTTGATCCCCGCAATCACTCCGGATGGGCTGAAGACTAGATTCGCGCCATCCGCATTTCGGTAAATCTTGCCGTCGTACGTTGCGATGTTGGCCTCAGCAAGAGTGCTCGTGTGGTAGAAAATCGACCGCCTGACTATGCCCAATATTTCTGCACTGCCATGTTTCACAACGTCGTACGCCGATGCACCGCAGTATCGAGCTGGAGCGTCAATCAACTCTTCTACAGCGTGCCAATAGGCAGCATTCGCCATTTCGTTCATGTCGAAGCACTGAAGCTCATCAATGAGTCCTTCGGACGCTAGCGTGGCGGACATTTCGCGGAGCGTTTGCCGGTGTGCTTCTGGGTTCTCCATACGAAAATCGTGGTCGTCAAGGGTTGAGCGCCATTGCTGAAGCCTGAGCGCCTTGGCCTGATCAAAATTCATGGATTGGATTCACTGCACAGATACTGGTTTTATGTACAGTATTACAAGCGATCGACTCGAGCTAGTTTTAGCCGACGAGTCGCAGATCAGGCCCTTCCCTGCCACTTCCGGAATGGGTAGTTTCGCGGCCCTGATTTACTCGTCCTCCGTTGAGAGCGGTAAATTGAGGTCAACATCCACCTGACCGACTAGCGCAATGATGCGATCGACCAGACGGGTATCTACGGGCTGAATGAGCTCCGGATGCGCAGTCATGTCAGCCGCCAATAGCTCCAGAGTTCGGGATGCGGAGAGATGCGCGTCCATCGGGTAGATACGCGCGGATGCGGTCTTGATCTGAATGCTGTTCGCAGACGTGATGATAGGGATAAGAGGATCATTCATGACCAAATCTTATCTGCAGGTTCGACGTTGCAGCAACTGCGGGATGTCCTCCCCTTTTACTGGTGACGTGTCGCTCCGGAGCCCAACCAGTGGCTTTTTTAAGCGATAAATTATGGCTCATCAATAATTATTGCTGAGCCATAATTTAGGATAATTCGGTTTTGCTGACTTTTCGAACGTTCCTGTCATTCGCCACCGCCGCCTCACTTGCAGTACACCGTCCAAAGCTGATCAGCACGCGTAGTGAAACTCTGACTCATTATCTCTCGGCGCATCCCCCATTCCGGATCGGTCGGCACACTCGCTACCCGCAGGGTGCCACGCCCCCATCGACTGTTGATGGCATCCAGAACACCCATCACTTTCTCGCCGCAGGCTAAGGCGCACCTCCTCCAAGTCGAGGAATTGATTTGGAACGAGCTTCAGCGTCTCAAACCCAATTACACACCCATTTACACACCCATTTACACCCATTTAACAACAGCGTCCGGCAAGTGCACCCTACGTCAATGCAGCCCCCGGGCCCATCCACCGCACTAACAATGCGCCTGCTACCAGTCCTGCCGTGATGCAGTCGCTTCTTCGCGTAAGCGCCTAGCCCTTGCCTGGAACGGTGTTCACGCGGAAGAGGACTACCTATGAACCAGCCAGCAGCAAGCGATTAAGTGTGCGCATGATAGCCTCGACTCAGATATCACTGTTCTGAGAACTCACCTTGAGCACAGCTAGCCTACCTAACGATTTCAAAGCACTGATCAACGCACCAAAATTTTCGGACGACCCGGTTGGTCGGCGTCAAATGAAGCGGTGGCAGCTCATCGCTGAAGACATCTTTAAAAGCACATCCAAAGAGGCATTGCTCGAAGCTAGGGGCAGAGCCGAAGGCTACATCGATGGCCTAGTGGACGCGGGGCATTTGTCGACGAGAGACACCGAGCGCGACTATCTCATTTTGAGCATCGTCCAGCGGCGGCGTGAGTTTTTGCAGAAACTGCTGAACGAGTACCGTTACTGAGCCCAGGCAAGCAGTGAATCCGTCCGACGGCAAAAATGGTCATCACAAGACAGAGGCAGCCGCTGCATTTGTGAATGGACGTGAGGAGCTCTCAGTCGTCGCCCCAGGGATCGAATTTGTCCCCATACCTAGCGTGTAACGCGCGATTGCGCTCGATTCGCCTCATCCACGGATCGTAGTCCGCGGGCAAAGCGGTGAGCTTAGCGCTGATGATCATTTGCACCGCGTCGTCACGCAGTAACCTACTGGTCAGCTGGCGGTATTCGCCACGCGTAACCACACCATAAATAGCATGATTATCCTTTACATAGAGATCGGTCATTCCTACCCGCATATGGCCATATTTGTGTACGTCATCCGGGTAGATGTCCTCTAGGCTGAGATATCCCATACCAACTCCGAGCTAAGAATGTACTCGCTGAATAGCACTGCCTGTACGCTCCGCAATGTTCAAAGGTGCCACCGATAGCGTGCACCATCATTGAAGTCGTCCCTTCGCGCCAGCGCCTACAAAAACCAGCTAACAACAAGCGATTTAGTGTGCGCATGATAGCCTCAGCTCAGTTATTACCGTTCCGAGAATCCGCTTTGAACACACCTGACGCACGTGCCGATTTCAACACACTGATCAACGCACCGAAATTTTCCGACGACCCCGTTGGGAACCGCCAGAAGAAGCGGTGGCAGCTCATCGCTGGCGACATTTTCAAAAGCACTTCCATCGAAGCCCTGCTGGAGGCGAGAGGAAAAGCTGAAGGCTACATCCATGGCTTGGTGGACGCCGGGCATCTTTCAACAACCGATACCGACCGCGACTATCTAATCCTGTGCGCGGTTCGTAGGCGCCGTGGTTTTTTGCAACAGCTGCTGAACGAGCTCGGTTACTGAGCTAAGGCGAGCGGTGACTCCGCTCGATGGCGAGCATTACAGGACAGATGCCGCTTGAAGCGCTCCGCATGGTGAACTCGGAGCGCAGCAGACTAAAACCGTAAGAGGCCTAGCACGCGAATGCTCAGAGGTCTGACGGAGCTCGAGCAATGAGCTTGTCCTGAATCGACTCCCATTCCTCCAATGAAATGAACACCGCAATCCCGCGTTCTCCATCAACGAATACTGGTTTGCGAGTCGTGATCAACTGATCGAGCAACTCGTCAAAATGGGCTATTGCCCTAACGACTGACCATCGTTCATCTGCCATATGACTCGGCCCTACCAGGTAATCAAATGATGGCTTTCATACTGCCGATTAGAATCTATCGGCGGACTGGAGGAGCTTTAAAAAGCTAGCTCTTCCGAAGTCTCGCCTGAAGCTAGCGATGACGTAATTACCATCTTGAGTATCGAGCAACCAAAACCGGCCTTCTTTTCTCGCTGACTGAATTTTACCTGTGAGGAGAATGGAACCATCCGCTCTGTGGTAAGCATCGTCATGCTTCGAATGGTCGAAAGACACCCCGAAACATTTGTCATCTGCGATCATCGCGTCGCTGATAAAAGCGGTGATGGGTACGCTGTATTTTCGAAGACTTGCTCGCACCAAGCGCCTCATTTGAAAGTCGCTCACATCCTTACTATGAAACTCCACTTCGATTACTTCAGTCATCCGGCCAACGCTCCAATACGACTCTGTATAAATTGCCGGCGAGCATCGCTCACCCTGCTTTCATCGAAAAAGCAGCACCAATGCTAGCCTCTTTTCTCTGTCCTGCCCCTAGCAGAAGGTAGACCGTACTGTTGGTTTCAAACATGCAGCCTTCTGCGAAGGATTTTCCGAAATTACTGCGTACCCACATGCCCGCCTGAAATCGATTTCGACTATCAAAAACGACTTCATGCGCGAACAGAGTCGCGGGCAGTAGACCGAGCCCGGTGAGCTTTTCTTTCTCATCAGGGTTAACCGTAAGGTCGATCAAATTCCATTGCCGAACAACGCAGAATGCTTTGCCTGGGAATGACTTTGCTGCTAAATAGATCAGGTCTTCCTCAGACCCCAACCAGCCAGCCATCTCCGCGCCTGCGCCGTAAAGTAGCTGCGAGATTTCTTCTAACGTAACCATGTAATTTTCTCGAATTCGTACGCAGCGAAATTCAGTTCGCTAAGGTTCATAACTGAGAGACGGCTCATCAAATCTCGATCAGAAAATCCTGATCGAAACCGGTCTCTTCGGTCGGGTATCCGCGAGGATTCGACACAACTCGGCATCCTTGTTTAACGAAATCCGCAGCGATGTGGGTATGTCCATAGATCCAAAGATCGGCCTTCTCCAAAAGCTCAGGCCAATTGTTTGCGTACGCAGCAATGAGATGTGCAGGGAAATCCCTACTCACGTGTTCCAAAGCGGGTGCATGGTGCGTGACGACAACAGTTTTACCCACGAAGGGCTTGTCTAATTCGCCAGTTAGCCAGGCGTACGCCGCCTGAGATTTAGCGATCAAGTCATCAGGACGCAAACGTCGGAAACTTACATCGGTTCTGATCACGGTGAAATCATTCATCCAGTCCCAAGCAATACGTTTTGCGGCCACGACATCACCCGTCGATGAGTAATCTGTCTAGGCCGTTGTGACCAAAAACCGGGTTTGATTTAGGATCAACGTTTCGTTCTCGAGTACGTGCACGTGAGGAGCTGCGGCCTCTTTCATTTTTCGCAGCGTGTGATCAATGTGACCACCGTAAAACTCATGGTTGCCACACGCGTAAATCACTGGGCACTGGAATGCGTCGTTTGCCCACTTCACGCCACGCGATTTGATATCAATGTCACCAGCGAGAATGACGACGTCCGCGTGGCTAAGGGTGGGCTCGAATCCAGCGAAGCCGAGGTGCAGATCTGAGTAGATTTGGATCTTCATGGATTAACCATCTGGTGGCGTTGTCGTGGCAGGGTTCACTTGCCTCTATCAGAGCGTCACTCTTGTTGGGGTCTGATAGTTGGCGCTATGGAAATGCTTCCCGGCAGCAGTCGTGGCGTCGTAAATCATTCGAATATTGCTGAGCAAACCTGCGTCGGTCACACCGGGAGAGCTGCTGTAGATTGCTCCGCTATCGACTTTATGAAGCAGTACGCACTCACCGTTTCCGTCGTAGCCGACGATCGCACTGATCAACTTTTCCATACGTTCTAAAGAACTCCCATTCATGCAAGGGGGAGTCACAACCTGAACCACCTCAATCTTGTGCTCTGGGCTCCGCTGCGAGAGTAGGTGTTTCAGCATCGAAGGGTCTGATGGCATCAATTTTCTGAACCGAGCCCTCGCTCCTTCACAAATGCGAAAGCGAACGTGATACCAAGAATCTTCCGAAAGTCGCTCGACCATCCGCCAAGCCGTGCGGCCAGGCCCGGGAAAGCCCGGTAGGCCGAGAAGACAAGTTTCATCTGAAATAAACATGATGGTTATACCCGTAACATCAATATCTGGTTTGAGAGCTCTGAAGGCGTGAGTGATGCCATAACACGCCCTACAGCGCTTCTTCTGCATTCAAAGAGCCTGGGGAATGTGGCTTTCGGACAAAAAGGAATGAGTCCTTGCCGGCTTTTCGCGTCCATTTCGCCAGGTGTCAATTTATGCCTAATGTTTTTGTTGCATCCTTCTTGAAAGTATGATTAAGACAAGAAGACGATCACGATAGCAGACCCAATGGCTCTATGTACAGAGTAGCTGGGTCAATAATTTGCTGGCCTTATCCTCCGCTTTGAGGACAAGTCGTCATGCTGACTCAGAGTCTCGCAGTGGTGCTTCGCGCGCTACGAAAAACTAGAGAGCTCACTCAGGAACGACTCCCCTCTAGTAGGAGCTACGCCTTTGCCTTGGAGTCAGGCGCACCGAAAAATATATCGCTAGGCAAGCTACAGGAGCTTTCAAAGAGCCTTGAGATCACGCCCCTGGCGCTTATGGTGTTGTGCGAGTCTATCGAGAGTGGACAGGACTCTTTGGATGTCATAGGCAAGCTGAAGGAGGAGCTTCGTCATCTCCGCTCGATCGGCTTAGATGAAGAAATACGCGAGGAGCAGCGAAGCTCCAGCCTCGTATCAAAAGCTAAGGCTCGCGAAATTGCTGACAGCAAGAGACTCGCTGTCAAGCGTCTCAAAGAGGAAGGTAAATCAAGAAAGGAAGTCGCGGAAGCACTAGGTATTTCAAAGTCTTCCGTACAGAGATTCTGGGTTTGATTGTTGCCATCAACTCATCTGGACTCGAGTCATCGCTGGCTAGATGTGTTGAAACCTGTAGCGGACAAAAATAGCGAGCTGTCTCTGGGGAGAAGGAAGATTCTAAAAACCGGTGTGTATCAAAGAGCTCATGCGTGCGTCAGCTAGACGAGAGAAATGTGGTGAGTCTCTCCACTCAATCCATCGTCGTCATTGGCAAATCTTGGAATGAAAGGTGGGGACAATTTCAAGCGACGTTTTCTCGGTGACATCGTTCTGACAGCCTCCGCTACCTCAACACGCGGCTCTACATTAATTCGGCAATTACAAGTAATGCACTGATTCGGCGTTAATTCGTAAACCTCAAATGTAACTAATTCCACTTTTGGCCAAGTTAGGGTACGTAGATCTGCTTTCGCAGGAGTGCTGCGAGCAGTCCGTATCATCCGTGATGGACGGTATACCGACCTTTTGGACACGCCGCTCGTCTTCGGAAAATTGCTGAACTCGAGACTGCCCGGACGTGCGATTCATCAGCAAAGCTGTCCCACTCTGACACCACCGGAAGTATGAGCCTGACGCGGGAGCAATTTGAGGCCCGCGACTTCTTGGTCATGAGATCTCCTGGTAGACCGCTGAGCGCTGACATTTTGAAAGTGGTAGCAGCGCTTAGGGCTGAGGGATTAACAGTCCATCAGGCTGCCACTAGCTTGGGGTTGACGTCAGCAATGGGTACGCTGAAAAGCGACCAATTACGGCGAGAACTAAACAACCACGATAACAGGCGAAAGTTTACTAGATTTCTATGTTAGCTGTCTTAATTTGTTTAGAATCGAGATTATATAGAACACAAAGTACATTTTCGACTCTAACAAAAGATTTGGCTTTAGTGTCATTCATATTGACAGTAAGCGAAGAGGCGAGAGACTGCCGACAAAGACTTTGACTGCTATGTATAAGCAAGGACGGATCTTCCATAAAGAGATGGCTATCCCAAAACTCGCTAGCGCTCATTCTCGAACCAGTTTGATAAACACCTGAATTGTAAACCCAAACCCTCCCTGAAAATCTATCTAGACAAGGCATGCAGTGAGCATCAGTAACGCGATGATTTCTTAGACTGTCCCAATGTCTATAAAAATCACTTAGGATGCAGATAACTTCATATTCGAAATCGCTACGAACACGCAAGCGATCTTTGTAATTCATCTTCCAGAACCCTCCCACATCCAAATGTTTATTATTATGAAGCAAATCAAATGGAGTGACATGCCAATGTTTTGATACAACCAACAAATAAGACATTATACATGGACATATGGTATTGGCGTTCAGCCTATACCATTGAGGCTGACTCAGCTTTCTCATCCTATTAAAGCATTTCATATGAAAGCGCACAAATCGGCGATAAATATACCTGCGGAGCGATTTCAGACAGCTCCTCATTTCGCTATCTCCGATTTCAGGCTCGAGTTTCTCGGATTTCGAACGCTGCATGCTATGATCGTAGCTCAAGAGAGGCTTTTTAGATCGTGGCAACAATAAAATTGTAGCCTCTCGTCTCCGCTCATGGTTAAAACCAGGTGGGCCTATGCGTTGAACCAAATAATCAATCGCAATTGATACATCCATGAAGTCATTGTTGACAGTTGTAGCAATCACCTCATATGCTGACTGACCGAGCAATGCGATACTGCTTTGAACCCATTCAATAAATCTTACTACCCAAATTTCAACCTCATTGAGAAAATTAGGTGTCATTGGGTTTGATGGTACAAGGTCAAGCAAAACGCTCAAATGCGCGCATTGATTTGCAAACTTGTAAATTCCCTGTCTAACTGGGAAATCAATATCAAGAGAGCGCGTGCATTTGTCGCAAAATTCAAGTGCAAGGCCATGCCAGGGACAGTGAGTAATCCGAGAAAAATAGAAAACCACTGAATGATATCCCATCCCGATGCATTCAGGACAATGGCGAATTCGCATTCTGTGCCAAGATGTTAGATATTTTGAATGATACTCGCCTGGAAACCATCCATCTACAAATGAGTATTTGAGTGACCCTGAAGCAAGACTCATAGCTAACTCTAATTCTTTTATATTAACATTGTTTCCAGACTCCCAGAAAATTCTCTTATAACTCTGATCTGTACAAGGATTCAAAAACTCCTTCATGCGCCTGCAGCCTTTAAACCTATTCCACTTGAGAAGATCGATAAAAATAAGCCAAGAGGATGCATATGGGAACCGACACCCTGAATGAATGAGAGTCTTACTCTGCGACATTAGCATGACCAGCACTCGCTTTTTTCAAGTTCGCGGCATAGCCGGCAATCTGACACTCCTTAATAGCTTTCGCTAAGCTTTTTGCGTCAAGGGTAAAAAATGGGCTGTCACGTTCATGCGCCCGATATAGAATGAGTCGGAACACTTCAAATGCACAAACTGTGGGAATGCACGGCAAACTGCTAGAGACCCTTTCTTCGTCCAAAGCAACAAATATTTCATGAGCGTGATTTGCCAACCTAAAACCAGCTTCATAGGCCATTGGAAGAAAAAAACGAGTATATGTGCACTGGCTTCCAACAGGGTAAGTTAATACGTCATCATATGGAGCGATTGTCAGTCTAATCCATTCCTCATTATCGCAAAAAGGCACAGCCACAACCTCATTAAGAAATCTAATGATTAGCTCGGGGCGCCCGGACTTACGCAGATTGTTCAAACATACTTCGATATCAGTTTGCGCAAACCCAATGACTGTCATGCTAATGTTTCTTACGGCTAATTCGTTCTGTAGAAACCGAAGGCACTCAAAATCATCATTTTTCAGAGCTTGCATCTCGTCGATAAACAAAACGACGTGCCTTCCTTCAATTAATTTCAAGCGACCATTAATAGTTGCTATCACATCCTCACGCGCTAGATCCAAATTAAATATCTTTGGCATTTCTAGCCCAAAGGTTCGAAACACGTTTCGTATGACATTTTCATGCTTATATGGATCAACCGATATTTTTATGATTAAGCGATCTTGATAATCTGGGTGCCCCTCTAGCGCAGCAACGCAACTATGAAGGATTTTCGTTTTACCCATCTGTGGTAACGCGTTGAAACACATGCTCTTTTTGTGAAGCATCACAGCATCAAGGACGATGCCGATAACCTTTGGAATACTAGGCGTATAGGTCGTAAACTCATTCGTTACCAAAGGATGATGTCGTATTAAGGACTGACGGGCTTCGTGATCACAGGGGTCGAATTCGTTCATAATCAAGCATCACCTGATTTTCTTAAGCAAGACATGAATATCAAAATCTAATGCTGACACAACCCAACCACTAGCGGGCGAAGCGGCTGGAGGTGCCACTGCATGCTGTTCTAGCGGTGCACTTGAGTCCGCATATTTTTTTACAGGATTCTCTACAGGTTCACCGCTGGCTCTAGAAACTTCATGCCTAAGGCGATCAAGTTCCGCCGCGGATTTCCGATTTGCTTCAGAGATTAAAAAATTAGTGTAGATCTTGATCAGATTACCGCCATTGACAAACTCTTGGACTCTTCTGCACTTTAGTCTATTGATGCTTATACGGGTTTTCCTTGAGTGGAGCTGCTCCCCCCAGTAGCTCTCAGCGGTCATCCACCCCAACGGCTCACCATTTAGTAAAAAAGCATTAAAACCTCTTATATCAGATTCGTTCACCTCGATGATAATTTGTTGTCCAATAAGTTGGAAAACTCGGTCAGGGTTGGTGAATCTATACCTCACTCTTTCAAAATTGATAAAGGGCCTCGGGCTAGCTCTGATAAAAACTTTCTCTCGGACAAGAGCAGTTCCGAGTAATGCGAGCTTGTCCGCAGGAAGGACACGGGCAAGGAAATGGCTATCTCTTTTGGAAAGATAATGTTCAATAACCTGCTTGGGATTAGAAAATCTTAAGCCCTCGGATGACTGGACATTAAAATTTGCGAAAGTCACGTACGTTAAATGTTCCAAAACGTCGCTAGTTATGCGGAATTTTATCGATGCTTCGATGGCGTCTTTGGCGCGACCTTTACCAGGGCCAGACCCAACAGTACTTCTCAAGCGGTGAGAAAGTACTGACTCAAATACCCCGAAACGACTTTCTATCAGCGCTCGCCTTTCGAACTTCTTTGGTACTCCATAATCAAATGCGCAGCCAGTCTCCTTCCGCAAATCGATACAAACTTTGTCCCCTAAATGCGCCCAAGCGTTATCCATGCTAATAAACGAAGGAGGCGATTGAGCGAGTTCAGGAAACATTTCAGCTACAAATCCCGCGCCGGGATTCGGCGCTAGGTTTGGAATAACTTCTACAGGCTTTGGTAGAACCTTCGATAAAGCTTGTCGCACCAATGCCGAAATATCATTCGCTGTAACATCCCCACCATAGACGACCCGATACCATACACAAGCCCGGGATATGGGCTCAAGAATAAGAAGCACGTGTAATCGTGTCACAGGTACAAACGATGGGACCCCTTGATCATTTAATATTTCTATTGTGCAAATGTGGTCATAGGTGTGGCTATCAATCATCCAGCAATCATTGAAGTCCTTAAACCCAACTAGTGGAACCTTACCCGTTCCGACAGACAAGTGCGCTATCTTCGCAGCGTCCCCGCTCATACGAACAATTTTCTCACTATTCGCATTTTGTAATTCTTTTACATAAGTAGTGATACTCCTGACCCCTAACAAATTGGTATTGAATGGCCATTCTGTCTCTGGGTGGTGGTAGCTTTCAAGCAATTCTATGAATTTTTTATGGACGTCCTTAGGGCGATTGCAAAATTTTTCTAATTCAATTTCTTTTTTTTTATCCTTGCTTTGTACCCCGGCTTTCTTATCCTGGGTTACTACCTTTACTTTTAATATATAAGCATCCAACGTTTCTTTCAGTTCTGTATAGCGATGAAACGTTTGGCCTAGTATTCCGGCCATACCAGGATTTTTCGAGCCAGAGGAAAGGCACTCTTTCTTATTCCTCACATAGTCTTTTATGGAGCGATTTTTTATTAATGCTCGATAACCATAAGGCAGCCCATCCGGCGCTATAGTCAGACATCGGTTAATAATCTTTCTAAGGAAATTACCCCCCACCCCTGTTGCGACAGTAATTTGCTCCAGCGGTTCTCCTGTCAAATATCGAGTGATCGCTTGTTTTCTATGCTTGAACGTCGCCGCATCTTCAGCTTCCAACAGATCGTCACGTACTTCTTCCCATGGCATCGACGCGGCTATAAGCTTAATTTTCTCAGCCCTAGAGATTCTGGATTTCATGGTGTTTTCCACTGAGTGTTAAGTCCAAAACTTTCCTGGCCATCGACAATGATATTTCCTTGGAGAACGCATCTACAAATAGCGCCGACTGCTAGCGCGGTATCTGCGATAGACATCGAATCTAAGAGGCTTCCAATGGTACCGCCACGACAAATGCTGATTGAGATGCCAACCTGTCCCATTTCATAGCTGAGGTCGTAACCTCTCACCTGAGATACGAATGCAATGACTTTTAGCCAGAAACTAAGTGACAACTTAGAAAAAGCCTGTAGGTGAGCGGCCGGAACAACAACCAGACGACTCTTCTCAATACGATTCTCTACTTTGTATCGAACAGGTACGCTGACTTTCTCACAAGAATCATACTGCTTTGAATCGACTTGCTGGAATTCAATCGACCCATCTACATTCTCAACTCGAATTACAGTAATTTCTTCAAAGCTCTCACCTGTCTCTTGAAGTGAGATCTCGACTTGGAAATCCATTGTGAAGTGCCTCACCTGTGGCTGTGTCTCCAACTCGGAGACCCAATGCAGCATCTCGAGATCACCAATTATCGGCACGTCAAGATTGAGCTTTAGGCTGTAGAACAACCATATGTTGGCTTGTCCTGCAGTTTTTTTCCGAGTCCGTATGAGACGATTCCGCAAATGTCCCTTCACCGCCTTCGTCGACTTCATGGAACTGCACCTGCTGCATAGGTAAAATATTGCTTCTTTTATTCTACGCGCGATGAATTTAGGTTGAGAGACCATTTCGAACCTAGCCAGATCTACGCAATTGCGATCGGCGATAAAAATGACTATTTCGGCCTAATTATGTATTTTTCTCTCTGTATTTCGAGAGGAAAAAATCGCAAGCATTCAGTTATGCTGACAGCGATACAGATTCACTTCTATGCGCTGCAAAGTAGCCAATTTTACTTCCAACAACTTGAAGCAATGATGAATGTTCAACTTGATTTTTTATCTTGAAATCGAGGTTAAGATGATGATCTGTCGGCATTTAGTTTTAGGGGGGAAAGGACTTGAGTTACTTCGGCGCTCTTTTGTTGGCTGACGATTTCCATATCGGCAAAAATCAAGCCCTGGCGAAATGGCTTCGCTGGCCAGACCGAATCCTGATGAGCCCGTCATCAGCCGATGACGCTTTCCAGATTCCGCCAGCTATGTGCATTTGCAAACTCCACCCGGCAACAACGTCGTTGCGTTTTCAATGTGCCGGCTGGGAAAATCAGTGAGTACTCGATGGCGTCACCCAAATGGTAGTAATGCATCACGCCTGACTGGTTGGGGGAAAATGTCCTGTGGGCGAATCTTCAGCCATCCGCAATATCGTGAGCCGTCCCTGTTGGTCGGTATGGCTTGTTTGTCGGAGCGTAACGTCGATGGTATTCGCTGCATCTGGTGCAGTGCCAGTTCGAGTGCGACGATCAATTGTCCGGCTGAGTCCGTCGCGCACTGCTAACGTTTTTTGGCTTGTATTTACGTGTTTTCGCCGACGATAGGCGATTAACTCGACTAAACAGGCATTTAGCGTAGTTATAAAATTCATCCCTTCAACGCTCAGTTCGGATCCAGCAACCCGCCGCTCCAATTGCGTGAAACACGGCTACCGGTGAATTTGGCCACTACCGCGCCTTGTGGGATCAGGCGATCGCGATAACGCGTGACCATGCGCCCGGTTTGTTCGGCCAACAAGACGACTTGCGAAGACGGATCTCCCGGCCGGCGCAGGATTCGAGCAAACCGCTGGCCTTGCTCAACGACATCGCCCAGCTCTTTTTCAAAGATCAGTACGCCCGATTGTGGCGCGAGAATGGTCTCCATCTGCGCCATGTCCCTGATCTCGACAGGCCATTCGGCCAGTGCGGTCACTTCGTCGATAATTCCGTAGCCACACAGCCAGGCGTACAGGCCATCGGCGTCTTGCGTGGCGTACCGGTCGTTGACGTCGCCCTGCCCTCGCAGCTCCAGGGTAGCGGCCATGCGACCTTGCGTCGTACCTTCGCGCAACCACGGAGCGATGATGGTTTCTTCGAATGAGCCATCGCCGCCATTGTCCCAGATGATTGCCACGTCCATCTTCATCGCTGTCGCCAGTTCGTGACCTCGGGGCCAGAAACTGCGATGCACGTAGAGATAGGGAAGTGCTTCGTCATCGGTATGCAGATCAAGCATCACGTCTGCCGACGCGGCCAGTTCTACCAGTTTCTTTTGCCATTGCTGGACATTCGTAGCCGGTTGTTCCATCGCGGCTGATTGATCGAAGCCCCGGTTGAAATTATGGCCGGTAGCATCGTGAAAGCGCCCCAGAATCCGACCTTGGCGAAACTGGCCGATGCCCAGGGGATTGGCCTGTGGAACCACGGTCACGCTGCCCTTCAGTCGGCCCTCGGCCTCGGCCACTGCAAGTCGTTGCATCAAGACGTGCAAGACCAGCATTCCGGCAATTTCATCGGCATGCACCCCAGCCTGCAAGTGCACCTTCGGCCCCGAATTGGCGCCCTCGAAACGCCAAGCGCCGACCTGCACCGCGTCACCATTGTTGTTAAGAACGCTGAATGAAACGTCCTGCGCCATGCCCTTCCCCTCTGTCATGAACGTAATTTTTCAGCCTGGTCAACAGGCTCCAGTTCTGTCGTTGCTGGATAAAGGGGTTGCGACACGGAGCATTCAGCACCGACGACGTCCTGTGAGGGATGCCGGCCGAAAATCATCGCCAGGGTGCCACTGACCGCGATCAAACCGGCGCCGATCATCAACGACACATCCATCAGCGTGCCCCAGATCAGGCTCGACAGCAGGAACGCCCAGATCAATCCCGTGTACTCGAAGGGTGCCAATACCGTCGCGGTGGCGCGCTGGAAACTGGCGAACAGCAGGAACTGGCCGATGCCGCCCAACAGGCCCGCTCCCAGCATGCCTAGCCAGGCCGGGGTCGGCGCTGGCGTATGGGTCCAGGGCAATGCCACCGCCATGCAAATGACGAACACCACGTTGGTGATCAGCATCTGCTCCAGCACCGAGGTCTGGTCATCCACCTGGCGCAGCTGGATATAGGTGAATGCCCAGCACATCGCCGCCAACAGCGTCAGAGCAATCGGCAGCGGATCGGCCAGATTGTTGGGGCGACAAGCAATCACCACGCCGACAAAACCGATGAGCAAGGTAAACCACTGCCAACCGCTGACGCGTTCCTTGAGTATCGTAGTCGCCAGCACCGTGACCATGATCGGCGCCGAAAAATACAACGTGGTCATTTCCGCGAGCGTCAGGTCCCGGGCTGCCGTGTAATACAGCAGCCACGCAGCGATCGACAGCAACCCGCGCACGACCAGCAAGCGGCGACTGGACGACTGCCACGCACGGCGCACCAGCGACAAACGCCCGATCAGCAAGCACGCAACCGCAACCACCAAGGCTCGCCAGAACAAAATGCTGACCACCGAATAGTCGGCCACCAGCCACTTGATGCCGGCGTCCTGCAACGACAGGAACGCGTAGCCCAAGGTGCACAGGCCGATGCCTTGCAGCGAGCGGTCAACCAACGGTTTGTTCATCATGCGGACCTGCGTACCGGCGTTCCCCGGCGCTCGAAAAAGGCAAACAAGGCTTCGATCAGGAACGTCAGACAGACGTAGACACCGGCCACCAGCAACAACGGTTCGTAGACTTGCAGGGTTTGCGCCCGAACCACGTTGGCCGCACCCAGCAAATCGATGACCGCGATGGTCGAGGCCAGCGCCGTGGACTTGAGCAGCATCACGGTTTCCCCGGCCAGGGTCGGCAACAGCAAACGCAAGGCCCGCGGCAGCCGCACGCGCAACAGTGCCTGGCGAGCCGTCATGCCAAACGCCGAGGCTGCTTCCATCTCACCCTTCGGGACGGCCAACAGACCGCCGCGGATCACTTCGCCGACATAGGCGCCAACCGACACCACCAGGGCAAACACGATGTACCAGTAACCATCGCGCAGGTACGGCCAGAGAAAACTGCCGCGAATCAGCGGGAACTGCGCAAACAGGCTGCCGAGTCCGTAGTAGAAGATGTAAATCTGAATCAGCAGCGGCGTGCCGCGGGTCACGCTGGTGTAAAACAGGCTGACCCTGGCGATCACTGTGTTCTTCGAGATTCGCGCCAGCGCTACCAAAATCGCCAGCAAGAAACCCAGCACACTGGCAATCAACAGAATCATGAGGGTCGTTTGCAGCCCCCTGATCAACAGCGATGCGTATTCAACTGTCCACGCTGGAATCATTTCATTTACTCAGCCGGTTTAGTCAACAAGAGGCATCCAGCGACGAATACGCCGCTCCAACCGTCCCGACAGGTAGTTCGACACCAGCGTCACCGCGTAATACAACGCCGCGGCCGTGAGGTAGAACAACAGATAGTGACGCGTCGAACCCGCCGCTTGCTTGGCGGTGTACAGCAACTCGTTGGTGCCGACCACGCTGATCAGGGCGCTGTCCTTGATCAGGTTGATCCACAGGTTGGCCATCCCCGCCATTGCGTAAGGGGCCATGATTGGCAACGTGACACGCCGGAACAGGCCAAAACCGTGCAAGCCGAAGGCTTTGCCTGCTTCGATCTGGCCATAGGGAATCGCCTGGATCGCCGCACGGAAAATCTCCGAGGCGTAGGCACCCTGCACCAGTCCCAGCACCACGATCGCCGCCAACGGGCCGCTGACATTGACCACCTCGTAACCCAGCGAGGTCATCAGCGAGTTGAGCAGCATCGAACCCATGTAGTACAGCAACAGAATCAGCAACAGCTCCGGCACCGCGCGGAACAATGTGGTGTAACCGCGAGCCAGTGCTGCAATCGGTTTCGGCGCACCCAACTTGAGGCAGGCCACCAGCAAGCCGATCCCCAGCCCGAGCACGAATGCTCCGGCCGAGATCTGCAGGGTCATCCAGAGCCCCTTGAGCAGCGCCCCGCCCCACCCTTGCTCGCTGAAATTGATCAAATCGAACATTGCAGGCATTTCAGTCTCCCGTAACAACCGTGAACGTACCGCATAGCCTTTGTGGGAGCTGGCTTGCCAGCGAAGGCGGTACGTCAGGCACACCGCGTCGCGTCAATCGCCGGCAAGCCAGCTCCCACAGGGTTCTATATGCGCCCGGTTGGTCAGAACGTCGGCTTCACGCTTGTACCGAAGTAGCGCTGGGACAAGTCGTCATAGTCCTTGCTCGCCAGCAACTCCTGGATCGCCTTGTCGAGTTTGCTCTTGAGGTCGGTGTCGTCCTTGCGCAGACCGGCGCCCACGCCTTTGCCGAAGATCGGGTCGTATGGCACCGCGCCGAGGTAGGCCAGGTCTTTGGCATCCGGGGTCTTGACGAAAGCAGCCATGGCCGTGCCGTCGGCCATCATCAGGTCGATGCGGCCAGCGAGCAGGTCGGCGTTCACCGAGTCCTGGGTGTCGTAGTACTTCACATCGGCAATTTTTTCGTAGTAGGTCTTCAGGTAGCTCGCACTGACTGTCGAGTTCTGCACGCCGATGGTTTTTCCTTTGAGGTCATCCGGGTACTTTTTGACGACGGCGTCCTTCGGCCCCACCACCGCGACCACCGAGTCGTAATAGGCTTTGCTGAATGCGATCTGTTTTTCGCGCTCTTCGGTCACCGACATCGAGGAGAAAATCACGTCGATTTTCTTCGCCAACAACGATGGAATGATCCCGTCCCACGCCACTTCCTTGATCTCGCACTCGGCCTTCATTTCGCTGCACAGCTTGTGAATCAAGTCGACCTCAAAACCTTTCCATTCACCGTTGGCCTGTTTTTCGGTGTACGGCGGATAAGGTTCCGCGGCGACTGCAAAGCGAATGGGCTGTGCCTGAGCTGCGCTCATGCCGGCCAGCAATACGCAGGCGGCGCCAGTCAACCAGTGTGCAAAACGTCGATTTCCCATGGTGTTTTCCCGTCTTTTTATGTGGCGTTAGCGAGTTTGATGAGCGTTGACGAACTGCCGGCAACGCTCGCTGCGTGGGTGTACGAACACTTCGTCCGGCGAACCGGTTTCCTCGATCAGGCCTTGATGCAAGAAGGCGACTTTGGAAGAGACATCGCGTGCGAAGGCCATTTCATGGGTCACCAGGATCATGGTCCGGCCTTCTTCGGCGAGGGAGCGGATCACCCGCAGCACTTCCCCGACCAGTTCCGGGTCGAGAGCCGAGGTGGGTTCATCGAACAGCATGACCTTGGGCCGCATGGCCAGGGCCCGGGCGATGGCCACCCGTTGTTGCTGTCCCCCGGAAAGAAACGCCGGGTACTCGTTGCGCTTGGCCGCCAGCCCCACGCGTTCGAGCAAGGCTTCGGCGCGTTCGGTGGCCTCCGCTTTGCTTTCGCGCAGGACTTGGGTCGGCGCTTCGATGAGGTTCTCCAGCACCGTACGATGGGGCCAGAGGTTGAAATTCTGGAACACCATGCCCAGGCTGGACCGAATGCGCACCAGTTGCCTGGCGTCGCAAATGAGCGGCGCGCCGGGGCGGGTGTGATTGAGGTGAATGCTTTCGCCGTCCACCAGAATGCGCCCCTGGTCCGGCACTTCAAGCATGTTGATGCAACGCAGCAAGGTACTTTTGCCCGAGCCGCTGGCGCCAATCAGTGAAATCACTTCCCCTTCACGGGCGGTCAGGGACACGCCTTTGAGCACTTCGATATTGCCAAAACGCTTGTGCAGTTTTTCGACTTCGATCATGGTCCGCGCCGCAACCGGTTCGACCCTTGGCTCGGTTGCGACACTGTTGATCACCGGTCGCGGCGCTTCGCCCTTCAATACCAGGACGAAATCCCGAATGCGCTGGCAAGCCTCGGCCAGCCGCTCTTCAGCCAAAGTGAAGGACAGGCGCACAAAGCCTTGGGCCGGTTCGCCGAAAGCCGCCGCGTCCAGCACCGATACCCTCGCCTCCCGCAACAGGCGCCAGGCAAATTCCAGCGAAGTCAGGCCAGTGCCACGCACGTCCACCAGCACGAACATGCCGGCATCGGGTTTGAGCACTGAAATGCCCGGGCAATCGGACAGCCCGTTCACCACCAGATCACGGCGGCGGCGATAGATGTCGCGCATGCCGTGGGTCACTTCAGCGTGGGCCTCGACAGCCTTGAGCGCGGCTTCCATGACGAACCCCGGCAAGCCGTAGAGCATGCTCAGGACCAGGGTTTCGGCATGCGCGATCAGGGCGGGGTCGGCAACGATCCAGCCGATCCGCCAACCAGTCATGGCGTGGGATTTCGACAGGCTGCCAATGACCACGCAACGCTCGGCCATGCCCGGCAGCGCTGCCAGGCTCAGGTGCTCGCGTTCGAAAGCCAGGCTCTCGTAGACCTCATCGACGACCACCCACAGGTCATGGGCGATCGCCAGGTCTGCGATGGCTTGCAGCTCTTCGCGATTGAGCACCACGCCAGTGGGGTTGTTGGGGTTGGACAGGAAAATCGCCCGGGTTCGTGGAGTAATGGCTTTTGCCAATACGGCAGCGTCGAGACGGAAATCATCCATCGCCGAGCACGGTACCCGCACCAGGGTGGCGCCAGAAGCCTTGAGCGTCGCTTCGTAGGTCACGTACATCGGATCGAGGGCAATCACTTCGTCCCCCGCACTGAGCAGGCACATCGAGGTGACGAACAAGGCGTTCTGCGCACCGGCCACGGTGATCACATTTGCCGCCTGCACCTCGCGCCCGAACAGCTTGCCGTAGCGCGCCGCGATGGCTTCGCGCAATGCCTGACGACCGGGGATTTCGGTGTAGTGGGTGTCCCCTTCGCGCAGCGCCTGGATGGCGGCTTCGGTGATGAAATCGGGGGTTGGGAAATCCGGGTCGCCGACACTGAGAATGATCACATCCTCACCATTGCGGCGGGCTTCGAACGCCGCATTGTGAATATCCCAGGCAGCGACACCTTGACCTGAGATCCGCTCAACAAAAGGTGAAAACCGCATGCCAGTGCCTCGTTCAAATAGAAGAAACGCAAGCCCGCAACCAGCCGGGAAAGAAGGTGGAACGAACATAGACCAGGCTGAACACTCGTTCAACAGAAAAGTCGTGGTGGTTCGCGTTCAGCGTAAACAGGTCGTTTTTGCGACAGTGGTGGCGTTTTTACGCCGCGTGACGTTGAAACACAGCGGCAGTCGTCCGGGCGTCTATGCTGCTGTGATGTTCTTGGTCGGAAAACGCGTAATGCATTCAGGTACCCTCCAGCTGCTGCTGTCTGCCGTGCTTGTCCTTGGCGGTTGCGTGCGGTTGGGGCCGGACTTTCAACCGCCCGGCGAAACGTGGATCGATCACTGGAACACCCCGGCCCTTGAGCACGCCAGCCAACGTACAGTGAATCCGGACATCCGCCAGTGGTGGCAAGTGTTCGCCGACCCGGCGCTGGACCAGTTGATTGCCGAATCCGATGCGCACAACGCCAGCCTGAAGATCGCCGGGTTGCGCGTCATGGAAGCTCGCGCACAATTGGGCATTGCCCAAAGCGGTCTCTACCCGCAACTGCAGCAGGTCAGCGTTGACAGCCTTTACGTCAACCGGCGCCAGTCCGGCGGCAATAACCCGGTCGACAGCCATTTCTGGCAGCACAGCGCCGGGTTCGATGTGGGCTGGGAACTGGATTTCTGGGGCCGTTTCAGCCGCGCCATCGAGTCTTCCGATGCCAGTTACTTCGCTGCCGAAGCCAATTATGAAGATGCGCTGGTATTGCTCCGGGCTCAGGTTGCCGATACCTATTTTTCCCTGCGCACTACCGAAGCGCGTTTGCGTGTGGCTCGGGAAAACGCCCGCCAGCAACAGCGCAATTACGAGATCACGGAAAAACTGTTCATGAGTGGCCAGACGGCTGAACTCGACTTGCAACAAGCCAAGACCCAATACCTGGGCACCTTGAGCACAATCCCCGTTCTCGAGGATCAGATCGGTCGAATCCGCAACGCCCTGGCGGTGTTGATTGGTCGTCCACCCGGGGCGCTGCCGCTGATGGCCGAGAACACTGGGTTGATTCCGTTGGTGGACCGTGCGGTGCTGCAGGATGTCCCGGCCAATCTGCTGCTGCGTCGCCCCGATATACGCGCCGCAGAACTGAATGTCGCCGCCCAATCGGCACTGATCGGCGTGGCCGAAAGCGATTTCTACCCGTCGTTGACGTTGCTGGGCAGTATCGTCTGGTCCGCTGATACCTTGAGCGGGACATCCCGCAGTCTCGACCTGATTGGCGGCCCAAGCCTGCGTTGGAACGTGTTCGACTATGGCCGTATCAGCAACAACGTGCGCGTGCAGGATGCACGGTTGCAGCAATTGATCGAGGCTTACCGCGACAAAGTCCGCCAGGCCGCGCGCGAGGCCGATGATGCGGCCAATGGTCTGGTTCGCGCATTGCAGCGCGAACGCATCCTGCGTGAGGCCGAAGGCGCGGCCAAACGTTCATTGGAGCTGGCCAACGCGCTGTATCGCGAAGGCTATTCGGATTTCCAGCGCGTACTCGATGCACAGCGCGCACTGCTCGAACTCCAGGACAGTTACCTGCTCAGTCGCGGCGATGCCGTGAGCAACGTGATTGCCCTGTACAAGGCACTCGGCGGCGGTTGGTACAGCGCCCAAGCCAGAGTCGACTCCACGACACGCAAGCAGATGGAGCAACGCACGGACTGGGGCGATTTGCTGACTGATCCCTCTGCCGACCTTCCCGTATCCCCTTTGCCCGACCAGGTGAAAAACCATGAGTGAAGCCGCGCCCGTGACGCCCGACGCGCCCTCCCCGCCGCCCGCCGAACCGGCTGCCGACCCGACTGGCAAAGGCATCAAGTGGGTTTTGTTGCTGATCGTCCTGAGCCTTGCGTGGTACCTGCTGGCAGACCGATTCACGCCCTATACGCAACAGGCACGGGTCGGTGCGTTCGTGATTCCGGTGGCGGCGGAAGTCGCGGGGCGGGTAACCCGCGTCAATGTGCGCAACAACCAGGACGTCAAGGCCGGGGAAGTGATTTTCGAGATCGATCCGCAGCCGTATCAGATTGCCGTCGACCGTGCCCGCGCCGACCTCGAATCCACCCGCCGGCAGATCGGCGCCAGTACCGCCGGCATTGCTTCGGCCCAGGCCAGCTTGCGTGCGGCGCAAGCCAACGAGCTCAAGGCGCGCCAGGACAATCAGCGCTTGGAAGGGTTGTATCGAGAGGACCCGGGAACCATTTCCGTGCGTTTGCTGGAAGTTTCCCGCGCCAACCGCGAAGCGGCGGTCAGCCAGGTGGCCGCCGCCCGCGCCGAGGTCCAGCGCGCCCGTGAAACGGAGGGTGGCAGCGCGGAAGACAACGCCCTGCTGCGTAGCGCCGCGACGGCATTGTCAAAAGCTGAACTGGACCTTTCCAACACGCAGATCCGCGCCCTTTCGGCCGGTTTGATCACTGACCTGCGCACCGATGTCGGCCAATTCGCCGCAGCCGGCAACCCGGTCATGACCCTGATTGCCATCCACGATGTATGGATCAGCGCCGACATGACTGAAAACAACCTCGGCCTGGTCAAGCCCGAAACCCCGGTGTCGATTGTGCTCGATGCCCTGCCCGGTGAAGTGTTCGAGGGGCGCATACGCAGCATCGGTTACGGCGTCAGCGTTGGCCAACCCGCCGCGCCCGGCAGCCTGCCGACCGTGCAGAACAGCCGCGACTGGCTGCGTCCCGCGCAACGCTTCCCGGTGATCATCGAGTTTTCCCCTGACGCCCTGGCGAAGCTGCGTGACAACCGCGGCATCCGCGCTGGCGGCCAGGCGGAAGTCATGGCTTTTCCCTCTGAAGATAATCTGCTGAACCCGCTGGGTCGGGTGTTCCTGCGGCTGATGAGTTGGCTGTCGTATGTTTACTAGCGCACAGCGCACGCCCAGGGCTCAGCGTGCATTGCGCCTGGCCACTGGCACGTCGGTATGCCTGGCCGCCAGTTTTGGCCTGGCACTGCCGATCCCTTTTTTAGCCCCGGTGCTCTGTGCACTGCTGCTCGCTTCCGCCAATCGGCCGCTACCGTTCAAGACAGCAGTGGTATTGGCGCTGGCTGCAATGCTGACCACCGGCACCGGCCTGTTGTTGATCCCGGTACTGCGTTACTACCCCAACACCGGGGTGCTGTTGATCGGCCTGTGCCTGTTCCTGGTTTTTCGCTTCGGCTTGCGGGGCGGCAATAACCTGATCGTCACGTTTCTGGTGATTGGCCTGACCCTGATTTCCTCGGCGGGTGTTGCCGATTTTGGCCTGGCAGTCATGGTCATCACGGCCATGGTCTCGGGACTGCTTCTGGCAGTGATCGTCGGCATGTTCAGTCACTGGCTGTTCCCCGAACCGGTCAACGCACCGGCTCAGCCCCCTTCCCCAGCCCTCCCGACGAGCGAAGTGGACCGAATCGCCTTGCGCGCCACCTTGATCGTGGTTCCGGCATTCCTGCTCGCTTTGATTGATCCGGCAAGTTACCTGCCCATCGTCCTCAAGGCGGTCAACCTGGGGCAACAGAGTTCGACGACCTCGGCGCGAAACGCCGCACGCGAGCTGATCGGATCGACCCTGCTCGGGGGGCTGTTGGCCGTGATGTTCTGGTGGGCGCTCAGCCTGTTCGCCCACTTGTGGATGTTCTTCTTGTGGATGCTGTTGTTCGCCCTGATCGTCGCGCGCAAGCTCTACGGGTTGAAATCGGGCCGCTTTAGCCCGGGATTCTGGCTCAACAGCCTGCTGACCCTGATCATCCTGCTGGGCCAATCTGTTCAGGACAGCGCAGAAGGCAAGGACGTACAGACCGCATTTGCCGTGCGCATGGCGCTGTTCATCGGCGTAACGCTGTATGCGTGCTTGATGGTTCATTTACTTGAACAGCGGCAAAAACCAACCCGAGCGGATGCCGCCACTGCTCCATAGCAACCGGCGATTCTCAGGGATTGACTTGATAACCCTTGCCTTGCAGGCAACTGGTATAAGCCGTCGCCGTGTTCGCGGTGTTGGTCTTCTCCTGCGCGCGTCGCTCCTGACGCTGGCGCGAGCCACCGACCACGGCACCGGCCGCTGCGGTTTCCTTGGCGCGGTTCTGGCGGTAATCCTGTTTGGTGTCGTCATCGACGCGATCATAAAACTCGTCGTGCTGCCGCCCGCGCACCTGCGCGCCCGCAGCCCCGGCAGCCGCACCGGCCACGGCGCCCTTGACCCGACCTCCGGAGGGCGTCGATGAGGTCGACGCCGTCTGGCTGGCGGCAATGTTGTTGCACTCGGTGATATCCATTTGAGTCTGCTGCGAACTCTGGCCTTTCAACGGCGTCACCGTCTGCGCCCATCCCTGGACACTGAAAAAAGACAAGGCAACGCACAGGCCGATCGGTGACAAGCGTTTCATGTTGACCTCCGAAAGGAGTCGGGCTGGGTGAAGTAGAAACAGTGTAGTTCACCCCCCCGGCCCGCTCCTGCCCCGGACGTTGAACGGTCAGCGAGGCATCGACGGATTCAGTTGCTCGTCAACGGATAGAGCCGTTCGTCAAACTGCGCCAGTTTCGGAAACACCAGCGGCTGCTCATCATTCAAATGCTGCAACCTCTGCCCGTAATCAGCCAGAAACTGCTGGCGAGCCTCTTCGCTGATATACGGCACATGCCACGCCACGAACGGCTGCAGCACATCGAAACCCACATAAGCCAGGGTGCCGCGCAGGATCGGCCGCAACATGTCCTCCAGCGGTCCGTGAATGGCGCCATCACCGAACATGTGCTCACGCCCGCCAAGCGTCACCGTCACCAGCGCTTTCTTGCCTGCCAAACCACCCTGATCGTAGAAACGCTTGCCGCCGTAACAAATGCCCGACACCAGCACCCGGTCGATCCAGCCTTTGAGCATGGCCGGGGCGGAGAACCAGAAGATCGGGAAGTTGAGGATCAGCAGGTCGGCCCACAGCAGTTTGTCCAGCTCGGCCTGGATGTCCGGCGCCAGGGACTGGCTTTTCACGCCGAGGCGTTGTTCCAGGGCGTAGACCAGGTATTGCGGGTTTTCCCGCGACGAGAAGTCAGCGTCGCTGGCCACTGGGTTCCAGTTCATTTTGTACAGGTCGCTGACCTGCACTTCATGGCCTTGGGCTTCGAGGGTGGCCAGCGCTTGATCACGCAGGGCGGCGGTGAAGGATTTCGGCTCCGGGTGAGCGTGGACGATCAATACTTTCATGGTGGTTCCTTAGACTTTTTCCAGCGTAGGGTTTGAATTCGTGGTGCGGCTCGCCAGCAAACGGTCGAGCCAGTCCGGGTCCATTTGCGGTTCGGAAGAAAACAGTAGCCCGGTGTAGTCCTCGTGCGGCGGCGTGAAGATCTGGCTGCGCGTGCCTTGGTCGACCACCCTGCCCCGCTGCATCACCAGCACGTGATCGGCAATCGCCCGCACGGTGGCAACGTCATGGGTGATGAACAGGTAGGCGACGCCGAGCTGTTGCTGTATGCGGTTGAGCAGCTTGAGCACACCTTCGGCCACCAATTGATCGAGGGCGGACGTCACTTCATCGCAGATGATCAATTGCGGATCGGCCGCCAATGCCCTGGCAATGCAGATCCGTTGCTTCTGCCCTCCGGACAACTCCCGGGGCTGGCGCTCCATGAAGGTTGCCGGGTCCAGCTCGATCATTTCCAGCAACTCGGCGACCCGTGCGCGCATCGCTTTGCCTTTGAGCCCCAGATAAAACGTCAGGGGCCGGCCGATGATGTCGACAATGCGCTGACGTGGATTCAGTGCGGTATCCGGGATCTGATAGATCATCTGGATGCGCCGCAGTTGCTCTTTGCTGCGCTGGCGAAAGTCCGCCGGCAGTGGCTGGCCGTCATACAGCACCTCGCCATAGGTGGGCGGCAGCAAACCGGTGATCAACCGAGCCGTAGAGCTTTTGCCGCTACCGGATTCGCCGATCACCGCCAGGGTCTGGCCGCGATACAGCTGCAACGAAACGTCATGCAGCACCGGTTGATGTCCGTAACTGGCGCAACTCTTACGCAGTTCAAGCAGCGGCTGTTCCTGCTGTGGACACGCCTTGGGGTCAGTGCGGAAACTGCGCACCGCCCACAACGATTTGGTGTAGTCCTCCTGCGGGTCGCCGAGCATCTTGCGGGTCACGGCCTCTTCCACCCGTTTGCCGTGACGCAGCACCATGATGCGGTCGGCCATTTGTGCGACCACCGCAAGATCGTGGCTGATGTAGATCGCCGCGCTGCCGTAGGTCTTCACCGCATCGCGTATCGCCGCGAGCACTTCGATCTGGGTGGTGACGTCCAGCGCGGTGGTCGGTTCGTCGAAGATGATCAGGTCCGGATGGCAAGCCATGGCCATGGCGGTCATCACTCGCTGTAACTGACCGCCAGACACTTGATGCGGATAGCGCTGGCCGATGGTTTCCGGACTGGGCAGACGCAGCACGCGATACAGCTCAACGGCTTCGGCCATGGCCTGATCGCGGCTCATACCTCCGTTTGTCACGGCGGTTTCAACGTGCTGGTCAATCAGCCGATGGGCAGGATTGAACGAGGCCGCCGCACTTTGCGCTACATAAGCGATGCGCAAACCGCGCAGCTTGCGCAGGGCTTCGGGTTTGGCCTTGAGCAAGTCGATGCCGTCGAAATGCACCGAGCCGCCAGTGATCCGGCAGCCGTCACGGGTGTAGCCCATGGCCGCCAGCCCGAGGGTCGACTTGCCCGCGCCGGACTCACCGATCAGCCCCAGGACCTCGCCGCGTTGCAACGTCAGGTCGATGCCCTTGATCAGCGGATGCCACGCGTCTTCGTAGTGACCTTCGATGTGCAGGTCGCGGATTTCCAGCAATGGTTTGGACGTCGTCATGTTCAGCACTCCTTTAGGCCGCTGGACTTGTGCAGCATCCAGTCGACGACGAAGTTGACGCTGACCGTGATCAACGCCACGGCCAGGGCGGGCAGCAGCGGGCTGATGTCGCCGAAGGTGATCAGCACGGCGTTGTCGCGCACCATGCTGCCCCAGTCGGCGGTGGGCGGTTGAATGCCCAGGCCGAGGAACGACAGCGCACTGATGAACAGGAACACAAAGCAGAACCGCAAGCCGAACTCGGCAATCAGTGGTGCCGCCGCGTTCGGCAGCACTTCACGGGTCACCAGCCAGTACAGGCCTTCACCCCGCAGGCGTGCGGCTTCGACGAAGTCTTGCACCACCACGTTCATCGCCACCGCCCGTGACAGGCGAAACACCCGGGTCGCATCCAGCAGCGCAATCACCAGCACCAGCGAGGTCGCCGTGGTGCCGACCACGCTGAGGATCAGCAAGGCGAAGATCAATTGCGGAATCGCCATCAGGATATCCACGACCCGCGACAAACCCTGATCGATCCAGCCACCCTTGATCGCTGCAACCAACCCGCACGAACCACCAAGCAAGAACGCCAGCAGCGTGGTCAGGAAGGCAATGCCCAGGGTGTTGCGGGCGCCGTAGACCAGACGGCTGAACATGTCACGCCCCAGGTTATCGGTGCCCAACAGGAACTGCCCGCCCCAGGGTGCGAAGCCCTCGCCCACGACCTGGGTTTCACCGAACGGTGCAAGCAGCGGCGCGAACAACGCCACGAGGATGTACAGCACAATCACCAGCAGCCCGAATTTCGCGCTCAGCGGCGCCCGGATCAATTGTTTGAACAGGTTCATGAACTACCCCTTCGGATGCATCAGGCGTGGATTGCTGGCGATCGACAGCACATCGGCGCTGGTGTTGAGCAGGATGTACGTCGCGGCAAAGATCAGGCTGCAGGCCTGTACCACCGGAATGTCGCGCTTGGCCACTGAGTCCACCAATAACTGACCGAGCCCCGGATAGACAAACACCACCTCGACCACCACCACGCCGACCACCAGGTACGCCAGGTTCAACGCGACGACGTTGACGATCGGCGCCAGGGCGTTGGGCAAGGCATGGCGAAAGATGATCCGCGATTGGCTGATGCCCTTGAGCCGGGCCATTTCGATGTAGGGGCTGGCCAGCAAATTGATCAGGGATGCGCGGGTCATGCGCATCATCTGCGCGATCACCACCAGGCTCAGGGTTGCCACCGGCAGCACCGAACGTTCCAGCACTGTGCCGAGGGAGGCGTCTGGCGACAGGTTGGAGATGCTCGGGAACCAGTTGAGCTTGACCGCGAACAGCAGAATCAGGATGTAGGCGACGAAGAACTCGGGGAACGACACAGCGCTCAACGCCGAGGTATTGAGCAAGCGATCAAACCAGCTATTGCGATACAACGCCGCGAGCATGCCCAGCAGCAACGCCAGTGGCACCGATACCAGCGCCGCCAGCAATGCGAGGCTGAAGGTGTTGCCCAGGCGCGAACCGACCAGGTCGGCGATGGGTCGCTGGTTGGCCAGTGACACGCCGAGATCGCCCTGCAGCAATTGCCAGATCCAATGCCCGAAACGGGTCAGCGGCGGCAGGTCCAGGCCCAATTGCGCGCGGTAAGCCGCCACGGTTTCCGGAGTGGCGGACTGGCCGAGCATGGCTTGGGCGATGTCCCCCGGGAGCAGGCCGACAGCCAGGAAGATGATCACCGATACAGCGAACAGCGATAACAGGCCCAGGGCCAAACGTTGCCCCAACAGCTTGAAAATACTTCTCATCATGCAGTTCCTTAAGACGGATTGCAGGCCTTGAATGATCGTTCCAACGCTTCGCGTGGGAATGCAGCCCGTGACGCTCCGCGTCACTGGACGCAGAGCGTCCCTAGAGACATTCCCACGCGGAGCATGGGAACGATCAGCCGTTGATCTCCACAGGTTTCAAGATCCGGTTTTATGCCTGCCACCACCGCTCGATCACCCGCAAGCCATCCAGTTCGCCATACGGCGCTGTCTGCCCGCCGTGCGCGACACGGTTGGATCGCGCTGCCACCGAACTGGCGAACAACGGCACAATCGCCCCGCCCTCATCGCGGCACAGGCCCTGCATTTCGTTGTACATCTCGCGGCGCAGCGGTTCGTTCATCTCGCCACGGGCGGCATTCAGCAGTTGATTGAAGCGCGGGTTGTCCCAGTGGGTTTCGTTCCACGCTGCGCCTTTGGCGTAACCGATGCTGAACATGCGGTCGGCGGTCAGGCTGCTGTACCAGAACGAGGTGGTAAACGGCTGCTTCATCCACACGTTGGTGAAAAAGCCGTCGGCCGGTTCACGCACCACATCGATGTCGATCCCGGCTGCACGGGCCTGCTCCTTGAACAACACGGATGCGTCGACAGCGCCGGTATACGCCGCGTCGGAGGCTTGCAGGCGCACCTTGAGCGTATCCAGGCCGGCCTTTTTCAGGTAGAAGCGCGACTTCTCCGGATCGTAGGTGCGCTGCTCCAGTGCGGTGTTGATGAAGCGGCTACCGGGCTGGATCGGATGGTCGTTGCCGACCAGGCCGTAGCCGTACAGCACCGAGGCCAACAAGGTTTCGCGGTTGATCGCATGCTTCATTGCCAGGCGCACGTCATTGTTCTGAAACACCTGGCTGTCGGTGAGCATCGGGAAGGTGTAGTGCTGCGCGCCTTTGGTTTCCTCGATCACCAGGTTCGGGTTGCGCTTGAGCAACGCCACGGTTTTCAAGTCGACCTTGTTGATCACGTCGACTTGCCCGGTGACCAGTGCGTTGATTCGCGCCGCGCCATCGCCAATTGCAATCAGCTCGGCGCCGGCGAAGTGTGCCCGCCCTGCCTTCCAGTAATCCGGGCTGCGTTCCAGGGTCATGCGCACGCCCGGTTCGAAATCCTTCAAACGATAACCGCCGGTACCGACACCAGCCTGCCAGTCCGGCACACCGTCCTTGCTCGGCATGATCACCAGATGGTAATCGGCAACCACGTAGGTGAAATCGGCGTTGCCTGATTTGAGTTCGAACACCACGCTGTCGCTGCCGTTGGCACTGACCTTGGCCACATCGCCCAGCACGGTTTTGGCCGCCGAGCTGGATTTTTCCCCGAGGTGATGCTGGATCGAGGCGACCACATCGTCGGCGGTCAGGGTCTTGCCATTGTGGAAGGTCACGCCCTGGCGCAATTTGAACGTCCAGACCCGTGCGTCCGGGCTCGAGGTCCAGCTTTCGGCCAGTTCGGGGATCGCCGTGCCGTCGACGGCAATCTCGGTCAGGGTGTTATAGATCGCCGAGAACCCGACGAAGGTGAAGGTATCGACCCAGGAGCCGGGGTCTTTCGAATCGGTGGTGCTGCCACCGGCCAGGCCCAGGCGCAATACACCACCGGGTTTCGGCGTCGCCTGCGCCGCCATGGCGCCAAACGGCAGGCCCATGGAGAACGCCCCGGCTACGGCAGCCGCCGCGGCGCTGTACCTCAAGAAGTCGCGACGCGGGAAGCTGAATTCATGGTTCGCTTGAGTAATCTTGTTTTTGTTATCGCTCATTGGATTGCCCCTGATCAAAAGCTAACGGAATACCCATTCAAAACAACGCAAAACACCGGACCAAGGCCCGGTGCGTACAACGTTTGAATCGCCAACGGTCACACCTGGATCGCCTTCACTTCGACAAATTCGTTCAGTCCTTCTTCCCCCCACTCCCGACCATTGCCCGATTGTTTGTAACCGCCGAATGGCGCCTGATAGTTGAACGCCGCGCCGTTGAGGAAGCATTGGCCCGCACGCATTTGCCGCCCCAGATGCAAGGCACGCTCGGCGCTGCCGGCCCACACGCCACTGGACAGGCCGAACGGCGAGTCGTTGGCGATCTGGATGGCTTGCGCTTCATCGGCATAGGGAATCAGGCACAGCACCGGGCCGAAGATTTCTTCCTGGGCGATGCGCATGCGGTTGTCGACATCGGCGAACAGCGTCGGGCTGACGTAGAAACCCCGTTCAAATGCTGACGGCGTATCACCACCGCACAACAGCCGCGCACCTTCCTGTTGCCCGACCTTGATGTAATCGAGCACGGTGCGACGTTGCCCCGCCGAACACATCGGCCCGAGAAAACTGTACGGGTCGAGCGGATCGCCCATTTTCAGGCTCAGGGTTTCGGCCAGCGCAAGCTCCAGCGCTTCGGCGTAGCGACTGGCTGGCAGCAGCATGCGGGTCAGAGCCGTGCAGGTTTGACCGGAGTTGATCATCACGTCCTGCACGCCATAACGAACCGCTGCGGCCAGGTCGGCGTCTTCGGCGATCATCAGCGGCGACTTGCCACCCAGCTCCAGACACACCCGTTTCACTGAAGGCGCTGCCGCCTGTGCCACACGAACGCCTGCGCCGGTAGAACCGGTGAACGACACCATGTCGACATCCGGGTGCTTGGCCAGTGCTTCACCAACCTTCGAACCCGGCCCGCTGACCAGATTGAACACCCCGACCGGCAGGCCAATGGCTTCGATCATTTGCGCCAGCAAAAACGCGTGCAGCGGCGTTTCCTGACTCGGCTTGACCACCACCGTGCAGCCAGCAGCCAGTGCCGGGGCCAGCTTGCCGATCAGTTGATGCAGCGGGTAATTCCATGGATTGATAAAGGCGCAGACACCGACCGACTCGCGAATCACCAGCGAGTTGCCGACTTCGCGCACTTCGTCCATCAAGTGCGTCAGCTCGATGTATTGCTCAAGGCCGATGATCGGCCCGTCCACTTGCACCGAGCGGCACCATTGCACCGGCATGCCCAGTTCGGCGGTGATGACCGCGGCCATTTCGTCGGCGCGGTTGCGCAGTTGTTCGGCCAAGGCACGGAGGTATCCGGCGCGAACGCTGGCAGGTGTGCGCGACCATGACGCGAAGGCTTTGCGCGCCGCGGCCACAGCGTTGTCGACGTCGCGCTCATCGCCCAACGGCACACTGCCGGCGACTTCCTCGGTGGCCGGGTTGATGACCTCGGCCACGCCTTGCCCCGAAGGTGTTTGCCAGCGGCCATCGATAAACAATGTCTTGTGGTTAAGCATCAACCTGGGCCTCCATCAGTTCCTGGGCACAACGGGCGATGCGCTGACAGGCATCGCGCAACGGTTCGGCGCCGACCACCAGGCCGAGACGAATATGCCCGGCCGCGCTCGGGCCGAAAGCTTCACCGGCCAGCACCGAAACGCCGTGGCGATCCAGCAAGCGATCGGCAAATGCCTGGGCACTGAGCCCGGTTTCGCGGATATCCACCATCACGAACATTCCGCCATCGGACTTCAACGCCCGTACGCCGGGGCATCCGTCGAGGCTGTCGCACACCAGGTCGCGGCGCTGGCGATAGGCCTCGCGCATGGCGTGCAGCTCCGGCAAGTCACTGTCGAGCGCGATCACCGCGGCGTCTTGAATAAAGTCCGGCGAACCGTAGAGCATGCACAGCACCAGGTTTTCCAGGTGCGCGGCCAGTGACGGCGGCGCCACCACCCAGCCGACGCGCCAGCCGGTCATGGCGTGGGATTTCGACAGGCTGTTGAGGGTCGCGGTGCGCTCGGCCATGCCCGGCAGGCTCGCCGGGCTGACGTGCTCGCCTTCGAACAGCAGTTCGCTGTAGACCTCATCGGAAATCAGCCACAGGTCATGGCCGATGCACAGCTCGGCCAGCGCTTGCCAGGTGTTGCGCGGCAAGCTTGCGCCCGACGGATTGTGCGGGCTGTTGAGCGCCAACGCACGGGTACGCGGGGTGATGCGTGCGGCAACGTCTTCGGGCAACACGCGAAAGCCGTTCTCCGAACGCACGGGTACGGGCACTACCACGGCGCCACAGGCACCGAACACCGCTTCGTAAGTGACGTACATCGGTTCGGCGACGATCACTTCATCGCCTGGGTTCAGTACGCATTGGGCAACGGCGAACAGCGCACACTGCGCACCGGCCAGCACCGTGACCTGATCGGCAGAAACGCGTTGCCCGCTACGTTGCTGATGGCGCCTGGCGATGGCTTCACGCAGGGCACGCTTGCCGCGCACCTCGGCGTAGTGAGTGTTGCCGTTGAGCAAACTGTCGATGGCGCCCTGCACGATGGGCTGCGGCGTGTCGAAATCCGGGTCGCCCACGGACAGCAGCAGGATGTCTTCACCCTGCTCGCGCAGTGCCAAAGCGCGGTAATGAATATCCCAGGCGGCAGCGCCGTCCCCGGCGATACGTTGAGTCAGATCGGAAAAGCGCATGGCTTCATATCCTTCAAATACAGATCAATGGGCGCAGGCATGCTTGAGTTCGATCAGGGTCACGCCGTTGCGCTTGAAGCCGTGGCGCAGGTCGGTTTGCAGCTCCGCCAGGCTTTGCGGCTGGGTCACGGTGCAACCGAATGCACGTGCGAGCGCGGCGAAGTCCGGGTTGCGCGGCAGCACGCCAATCGGCTCGATATCGAGGCCGAGCATGTCGTCGCGGATCTGCCCCAATGCATCGTTATTCCAGAGCAACACCACCAGTGGGCTGTCCAGTTCCTCGACAGCGGTGGCCAGTTCCTGAGCGGTGTAGAGGAAACCGCCATCGCCCACCAGCACCAGACCGGGGCGCTGCGGTGCGCCAAACTTGGCGCCAATGCCGGCCGGCAGGCCGTAACCCAACGTCCCGTAACCGGTCGGGTGCAACCAGCTGCGAATGGCGAGACTGTCGAAGGCGTAGTTGCCGGTGTAGGCCAGTTGGGTCATGTCGGTGCTGACGAACGCGTTTTCCGGCAGCTCTGCAGCAATGCGCGCCAGAATCGATTGGTGAATCTGTTGCAGCGGACCATGGCTGGCCTTGACCGCTTCGCGTAGCGCGGCAACCGAGGCAATCGCTGCGCTGGCGTCACGTACGCTGGATGGCAGGCGCTCGAGCAAACCGCTGAGGGTTTGTTGCGCATCGCCATGCAAAGCCACCGCGCACGGGTAGAAGTCGTTGAACTTGCGCGGGTCGATGTCCACGCGCAGCAGTTGAGCGTTGAGCGGCAGGCGTTCGCGCCAGAAATCGGTGTCGGCCATTTCGGTGCCGACCGCCAGCACCACGTCGGCTTCGGCAATCAGCTTCCAGCCGGGTTCTACGCACAGGGACGAGCCGGCGTTCAACGCTGCGTTCGGTGGCAACAGGCCTTTGCCGGCGACGCTGGTGAACAACGGCGCCGCCAGTCGTGTGCTGATCTCCAGCAGTTGCTCGGTAGCATTCAAGGCACCGCCACCGGCGATGATCATCGGCCGTTTTGCGCCGTTGAGCCTGGCTGCTGCGTCATCAAGGGCGGTGGCACAAGCCGGGCCGCGGGTCGGACGCCGCACCACGTCATTGCTCCAGTCGCGGGTAATCGGCGCCGACAACACGTCCAGCGGCACCGAAATGTGTACCGGACGCGGGCGCTCGCTGTCGAACACCGCGTAGGCGCGGGCGATCAGTTCCGGCAGGTCTTCGGCGGTCAGTGCCACGGCGGAGAACGCAGTGATCGGCGCGGTCATCGCCCGTTGGTCCTGGCATTCGTGCAGGCTGCCCCACCCCTTGCCGAGACTGGCGCTGTGGTTGACGCTGGAAATCACCAGCATCGGAATCGAGTCGGCGTAAGCCTGGCCGATGCCGGTGGCGGCGTTGGTCACGCCGGGGCCGGTGATGACGAAGCACACGCCGGGCTTGCCGCTGACCCGGGCATAACCGTCAGCCATGAAACTGGCGCCCTGTTCGTGACGGGTCAAGACGTGGCGAATGCCGCTGCCCGGCAGGCCGCGATACAGTTCCAGGGTGTGAACGCCGGGAATGCCGAATACGGTATCGACGCCGTAATTGGCCAGCAGACGCACCAGCGCCTGGCCACCGGTCAAGGTTTTGCTTTGCATGTTCATGTCCTCACGCATGGCCGAGGCGAATCAACGCATCGACTGCGGTCGTGCCATCGGCGCCGACCAACAATGGGTTCACATCGAGTTCCAGCAACTGCGAGGCGTTTTCGCAGGCGTAATCGGCGACCGCGCGAATCGCTGCCACCAACGCCTCCAGATCCGCCGCTTCACGGCCACGGAAACCTTGCAGCAACGGTGCGCTGCGCAGGCTGAGCACGGCATGGCGGATGGCGCCGTCGGTGGTTGGCAGCAACAGGTTGCGACTGTCCTTGAGCAATTCCACCAGGATGCCGCCCGCGCCAATCACCAGCGCCAGGCCAAAGTCGTTTTCGCGCTTGATGCCGACAATCAACTCGGCCAACGGCGGTTTGGCCATGGGCTCCAGCAGCAGTTGATCGAACGGTACGCCCGGTGCATACGCGGTAATGTTCGAACGCATTTTTTCCAGGGCCGCGCTTAATGCGACGTCATCCTTGAGGTTCAGCGCCACGGCGCCGGCTTCAGTCTTGTGCGGCAACTGTGCGCTGACGGCTTTGAGTACCAGCGGATAGCCCAATGCTTCGGCGTCTTTCAACGCATTGGCCGGTGAGCTGAGAACACCGTTGGGTGTCGGCAGGCCGAAGACTCTTAACGCTTGTTTGGAATCCCATTCATTGAGCAATTCGCCTTCGCCTGTCAGCGCTTGCGGGCACAGCGGCACCAACGCCGATTCACTCAGCTCCAGCAAAGCCCGGCGATTGCGCTGGTAACCGGCAATGCGCCCCCACGCCGCGAGGCCATCCTCGACACCCTGCAACGCCGCAACGCCTTGGGCATGCAGATGTTCACGGGCATGGGCCGGGAGTAATTCGGGGAACGCCGAAGTGACGAAACCGGTCTTGCCGTGCCGTACCAGCGCCTTGCAGAACAGGTCCAGCAGCAGGTCGCATTCCTTGCGCTCGCCAGTGAACTCGGCCGGATAATCGAGCACCAGCATCGCCGCATCGGCTTCAGTACGCAGGGCACTGTCGAGCATGCGGTTCAAGGCTTCGCCGTCGCCCCAGATCGCCGTGGTGAAATCCAGCGGATTCACCAGGTTGGCGTAACTCGGCAGCACTTGGGCCAGTTCACCGACCTGGCCGTCATCGAGCTTTGGCAAGCCCAGATCGTTGCGTTCGGCGTAGTCGGCAATCAGCCCCGCATCACCGCCGGAGCACGCCAGCGCGATCACGCTGTTTCCCGCCGGCAAGTTGCCGCAGGCCGCGGCTTTCAGGGTTTCGACGAAACTCACCGGGCCACTGACGCGAATAACCCCAAGGCGATCGAACAGCGCGTCATACAGCGCATCGGAGCCGGACAGCGAACTGGTGTGACTCAGGGCCAGTTCGGCGCCGATCTGCGACACGCCGGTTTTCAAAGCGATGATCGGGATGCCCTTCTCCAGCGCCTTGTGCGCGGCGCGGGCGAAACCCGGGACGTTTTTCAGGCCTTCGAGGTGCAGGCCGATAGCAGTGACCCGCGGCTCGTCGAGTAACACGTCCATCAACTCAGCGACGCCCAGTTGCGCCTGATTGCCAACCGAAGCCATGTAGGCCACTGGCAGCGAGCGGTCGCTCATCGACAGGTTGTAAGCGAAGTTGCCGCTTTGAGTCAGCACCGCCACGCCCTTCTCCACCGCTTTGCCGCCGTGGGCCACCGGCCAGAGCGCGCAGCTGTGCAGATAGTCGAGCAGGCCGTAGCAGTTGGGGCCGAGCAAGGCCATGTCACCGGCGGCTTCGAGCAGTTGTTGTTGCAGCGCCTGGCCTTCGGCACCGGTTTCGGCAAAACCCGAGGCATAGCAAATCGCGCCGCCCGCACCGATGGCGGCGAGTTCAGCGATACAGGTCAGGGTCAAGTCGCGGTTGGTGGCGATGAATACCGCGTCAGGGCCGCAGGGCAAGTCAGCAATACTGCGTACGCAGGGCACGCCTTCAAGGCTGTCGTTCTGCGGATTGACCAGCCACATCTGCCCTTGGTAGCCACCTTCGGCGCAGCGCTTGAGGGCACGCGCCATACTGCGCCCGCCCACGAACGCCACATGCTGTGGCGCGAGCATGCGTTTGAGGTTGTCACGAATGGTTTGCGACATGGAAATTCTCCGGGCGGATCAGCGCAACAGTGGCCGCAGCAGTTCGCGGGAAATGATGTGGCGCTGGATTTCCGAAGTGCCTTCCCAGATCCGCTCGATCCGCGCGTTGCGCCAAATGCGCTCCACCGGACTCTCGTCCATCAGGCCCATGCCGCCAAAGATCTGCACCGCCTCGTCAGCCGCACGTCCGAGCACTTCGCTGGCGAACAATTTGGCCATGCCGGCCTCGCCATCGGTCATGGTGCCCTGGTCCATTTTCCACGCGGTGTGCAGGGTCAGCAGTTCGGCAGCGCGAATCTGCGTGGCCATGTCGGCCAACTTGAACGACACGCCCTGATAGGTGCCGATCGGCTGGCCGAATTGCTTGCGATCCGCCGCCCATTGCAACGAAACATCGAGTGCGCGCTGGGCCTGGCCGACACAGTTGGCCGCCACCATTACCCGCCCGGCAGTCAGCCAGGCGTTGGCCACTTCCCATCCCTTGCCGACTTCGCCCAGCACTTTGTTGGCAGGAACGCGGCAATCGTCGAAGAACATTTCGAAAGTGTGGTAACCACGGTTACTCACACATTTCGGTCCACGGCGAATGGTCATGCCCGGTGTGTTGCGGTCGACCAGGAACGAGGTCACGGCGTTACGCTTTTTACCGTTGTGTTCGTAGGTGTCGGTCACGGCGAACACGATGGCGAAATCGGCATGCCCGGCATGGCTAATGAAGTGTTTGCTGCCATTGAGGATGAAGTCATCGCCCTCGCGCACGGCGCGGGTCTTGATCGCATTGGCGTCGGAGCCGGCACCCGGCTCAGTGAGGGCGAAGCAATCGATTTTCTCGCCCTGGATGCACGGCAGCAGGTAATCGTTGATCTGCTCGCCGGTGCAAGCCATGAGGATTTTCGACGGTCGCGCAACGAACACATGCAGCGCCCAGGAGACTTTCGACAGTTCCCGCTCGATCAGCGCCTGGGACAGGTAATCAAGACCGCCACCGCCGACCTCTTCCGGCATGTTGAAAGCGTAGAAACCGGCCGCAATCGCCTTGCCGCGAATCTGTGCCGCCAGTTCCGGCGAAACCTCGTCGGCACGGTCGACTTCGGTCTCATAGGGCAGCAGCTCCTTCTCGACGAAGCTGCGTACCGAGTCCACCAACATTTCTTGTTCTTGGGTCAGTTGGAAATTCATGCTGCTACCTGTTGTTCGTGTGCTGATAAAGGGGGGCGAGGCTTAGCGGCCGATGAAGCGTGGTGGACGTTTATCCATGGCGGCGCGCAAGGCTTCGCCACCGTCTTCGCTGCGACCGCAAAGCAGTCCGGCGGCGAGTTCGGCTTGCAGTTGTTCGGGCAGGCTGCGCTCGGCGCCTTCACGGATGAGTTTTTTGGTCTGGGCGAAAGCGAATGTCGGCCCGGCCGCCAGCCGCGCGGCCAGCTCGCTGGCAACGGTCAGCAGTTGATCGTCGGCGCAGACTTCGCCGACCAGCCCGGCTGCAAGAGCACGGTCAGCGCCCCACAATTCGTCGAGAAACAGCAGGCGTTTGGCTTGTTCGCTGCCAATCAGGCGTGGCAAATGCCAACTGGCGCCGGCATCCGGCGAGTAGGCCATGCTGGTGTAGCCGGCCTTGAACCGCGCGGACTGCCCGGCGATGCGCAGATCGCAGCACAGGGTCAAATCCATCCCGGCGCCGACGGCGGTGCCGTTAATAGCGGCAATGGTGGGTTTTTCCAGGCTGTGCAGACGCGTCATCAAGGCGTGGGCGGTTTCGGTCCAGCCGTAGGTTTCCAATGCGCCGCGGGCTTCGGCGTCGGCCCACTCATCGAGGTCGGCGCCAGCACAGAAACTGCGACCGCTGCCAGTCAACACAACCACGCGCACCGCTGGATCGGTGTTGAAGCGATCGAGCAACGCCTGCAGGTTTTTCAGGGTCGGGATGTCCAGCGCGTTGCGCTGTGCGCTGCGATTGAGCGTGATCCAGGCAACGCCTGCTTCGACCTGGCTGAGCAGCGAATCATGAGTAGTCATGCGAATCCTCGAATTATTTTGATGAGTCTGAGGTGATGCGACTTGAAGCCATACTAAACGAGTGTTCAGCAAGGCAGCAATTGTTGGTGGAATGAGCTGTAACAAGCTCTATGGATCTCTAAAGCATTGGTTTTGTTGAATTTTTTCTGATGGCGCGAGCGCAAGCCGGTGGCGCTGTTACAACTTCGAACAACTCGCTACGGCCTCCCCAAAACCAATGTGGGAGCAAGCCTGCTGGCGATAGCGTCATCACATTCAACATCTCTGTTGACTGATGCTCCGCTATCGCCAGCAGGCTGGCTCCCACAGGGGATGTACGGATTGAAGGGATTACACCGTGGGCAAGCTCGGCGCCAACACGCCCTGGCGCTTGCGGTGAATCAGGAAGTACGCGCCGTAGCACAGCGCAATGAAACCAAAGCCCCAGTACAGCGATGGCCGTTGGGTTTCATCCAATGCGAGGAACACGAACAGCGAGCAGCACAGCGTGATGCACATCAGTGGCAGTACCGGGAACCACGGTGCGCGATATTTCAGATCGCTGAGTTTGCCGCCTTCGCGCAGGTAGGCCTTGCGGAATTTGTATTGCGCCAGCGCGATGACAATCCAGGTCACAGTGCCCGACATCCCGCTCACTGCCATCAACACCATGAACAAAGTGTCAGCCGCGATGAAGCTGGTCATCAGCGACACCAAAGCGAAACACAAGGTGATACTCAAGGCACGCAGCGGCACCCCGCGTTTGCTCAGTGGCGACAGGCTCTTGGGCGCCATGCCGGTTTTCGACATCGCCCACAGGATGCGCGTCGAGGCATACAGGCCAGAGTTGCCCACCGACAGGATCGCAGTGAGGATCACGAAGTTCATCAGGTCGGCGGCGTAAGGAATGCCGACCATGTCAAACACCTGCACGAACGGACTTTCCATCAGCCCCGCTTGCTGCCACGGCACGATGGCGGACAGCACGATGATCGCCAGCACATAGAAAATCAGCACGCGGAACACCACGTTGCGCACCGCACGCGGGATGCTCTTTTCCGGCTGATCGGTTTCGCCAGCGGCTACGCCCATGATTTCGCAACCCTGGAAGGCGTAGACCACGGTCATCATCACCGCGAACACTGCCGACAAGCCGTTAGGGAACAGCGAATCGCCAATCAGGTTGCTCGCCATCGGCGCCGGAGCACCGCTGCTCAGCGGCATCACCCCGAAGATCACCAGCACGCCAACCACGATAAAACCGAGAATCGCTGCCACCTTGATCCCCGAAAACCAATACTCGGCTTCACCGAACGCCCGGGTCGCCAGCGCGTTGATACCGAACAGCACCACCACGAACAGCGCCGACCAGTACCAGATCGGCACGTCCGGAAACCAGCGTGTCATCAGCATCCCGGCGGCCGTGAATTCAAGGCCGACGGTGGTCGCCCAGCTCATCCAGTACACCCAACCGATCATGAACCCGGTCGCCGGGCCGATGTATTTGGTGGCGTGGGTCTGGAACGATCCCGATACCGGCATCTGCACCGACAGTTCCCCCAGGCAGACCATCACCAGGTACATCAGGAAACCGGCCACCAGATACGCCAGAATCGCCCCAACCGGGCCACCCTGATTGATGGTCACGCCGGAGCCCATGAACAGCCCGGTGCCGATCACCCCGCCCAGGGACAGCATGAAGATGTGCCGGCTTTTCAGGGCGCGGGTCAGGTGAATGCCTTTGCGATCAGTATTTTCGTTCATGTCAGCACCCCAAGTCAGTGAGGTACGCAGTGCATGACAGGACGTCAGGGCACGGGGAGAAATCAGCTTTACGGCCATTCATTATTATTATCTCCAATAAGCTTCGAAGACCGCGCTGCGGCGGTTGCGTCGATTATTGGAAAGCCATGTAAGGTCGCGTTGAACGTAAAGATCGAAGTTGTGCAAAGTCGTAACAAACTTGTACGTCAGCTCTGCAACAGCGGTTCCAGCGTGTCCAGCGCCCGTTGGCATTGCCCGTCGGCCTGCGGCGCCAGCAGGCGCACGGCCGCCTCATCGTTGATTCGTGCGGCGTCCTCCAGCGAACGCAACGCATTGGCCAACGCACGAAACCCCAACGAATCGCAGCTTCCCGCCAGTCGATGAGCCAGGTGCGCGACTTCGGTCCCGTCTTCGGCGCCAATGGCTTCACGCAACGCCTCACGATGCTGCAGGATCGATTCGCGCAGTACTGCCAGCAGCCCCTGCACTTTCTGTTCGCCCAGCAAGTCGCGATGGGTTTGCAGCAGCGGCCAGTCCATCGCGCTGTCTTCGTGCATCGGTGGCGGAGTCGATCGTTGCTCCCTCAGGGCTTTGCGCAGATTGGCCAGTTTCAACGGTTTGGCGAGCACCCCGTCCATGCCGGCATCGAGATAGCCGCGCACCAGTGCCGGTTGCACACTGGCGGTCAGGGCAAAAATACGTGCGGTGCGGTTCGGTCCGTCGAGGCTGCGCAGTCTTTTGCACAGTTCCACACCGCTCATGCCCGGCAGATGCACGTCCAACAGAATCAGGTCGAATGCCTGCGCAGCACATTGGCGCAGCGCCTGTTCGCCCTCTTCGGCCAGCCAGACCCGATGGCCGTCGCGCTCCAGCAAACCCGAAACCACTTCCCGATTAAGCGCCACGTCCTCCACCACCAGAACCTTCAACGCCGGCCCCGGCACGTCCACCGGCACCGGACTCGTCAGGCCAACAGCAGGTTGCAGCGTCAGTTCAAACCAGAAACAACTGCCCCGCGCGACTTCACTGGTGACACCGATGCTCCCGCCCATCTGCTCCACCAGGTGTTTGCAGATCGCCAGTCCCAACCCGGTGCCGCCGAAACGCTGCGCCACTTCATCGCTGGCCTGGGTGAAACGCTCGAAGATCTTTGCCTGCATCGGCGGCGCGATGCCGATGCCGTTGTCGGTGACGCTCACCCGCAAGCGATCTGCGCGATTGCCTTCAGGTTGCGCGAGTAACGCCACATCGACACTGACCTCGCCGTTCTCGGTGAACTTGATCGCGTTGGCCAACAGATTGCTCAAGACCTGGCGCAAGAACTGTTCGGCGCCGTAATAACGCTCGGCTACCCGCTGATCTATTCGACACTGCAGCACCGTGTCATTGGCCAAGGCCTTCGGCTCCAGCAGCGTCAGCACTTCATCGAGCAATTGCCGAACCGAGAAATCCACCGGCTCCGGCAGGCTCGCGCCCTCCTCCAACTTGGCGAAGAACAGCACTTCGTTAAGGATGGTCAGCAAACCTTCGCCGGCCTTGTGCAGTGCATCGAGCCGTTTGCCGTCGCGCTCGTCCAGCCGGGCATCGCGCAGCAACTCAGCCATGCCGAGAATGCCGTTGAGCGGCGTGCGCAACTCATGGCTCATGGTCGCCAGGAACCGTGACTTGGCAAGGTTGGCCGCTTCGGCTTCATCCTTGGCGCGCATCAGGCTGGCGGTACGCCGCTCGACCATTTTCAACAATTCGTCGCGGTTGTCCTGCAAGGCCAGTCGATCGGATTCGCGGCGTTCGATGTCGCTGAGGATTGCCCGGCGCATGTCGTCGAGGGCGTGGGCGACTGTGTCGATTTCATCTTCGTTGGCGCTACGGCTCTTGCCCAGGCGCAGGGGTTCCTGCCACTGACCGGCGGCAATGCGCCGGGCAAATTCGGCCATGACCTGCAAGTGGCGGGTCACCAGGCGATAAAACAGGCCGGACAACGCCACCGCCAGGCCACACAGGAAGGCGCCCATCCACAACAGGCTGGTCAAGCCGCTGGCATACAGGCGCTGATACACCGCCCCCAGATCGGTGCTGACTTCCAGCTCGCCCAGTTGGCGCAACGGGCCGGACGGTGGTTGATAGTCCAGTACAAAACGCTCGATACGCAGCGGCCCGATCGGATGCGGGTTGCCCTGCACCAGATCGAAATCGGTGCTGATCAGATGCACCCGTGCCACGTCGGAAAAGTCCACCAGCCCGCGCAATTGCACGTTCAACTGTTCCTGGTTCAGATCCCACAGGCTGCGCTCCAGGCTTGCCAGGTACCCGGCGCGGATCAGCTCCATGCGCGAATCGATCTCGCGCATCTCGCGCCGGTACTCGATATACAGCTGTACGCTACTGGCAAGCACGGTAAAGCACAGGCTGAACAACAGAATGAACAGCAGCAGACGCCGCAATAAACCACCGGATCTGCCGCGGATCATGGGGTGTTCGCCGGCAGATTGATCATGTCACGGTAGGTGACTTCGCTTTCATTGAGCAGGCGCTCGATGTCACCGGCATCGACCATGCGCTGCAGTTGCGCATCGATGTCCGCCATGCGCCCGGCCAGTGGCGAGCGGCGGGATACGGCGACCCGCAGATAATCGACGCTCAGGGCGGTGGGCAACGCGACGATGTCTTGCGCGCCGGCCAGGCTTTCGACGTAGAGCTGGCCGGTGCGGCGTTCCTGGGTGATGAAATCGATGCGCCCGCGAATCAGCTTGCCGAAATTCTGGCGGCTATCGGAGACCCATTCGATGTTGTTGTTTTGCGCGACCATGCGATCGAACTCCACGCCGTAGCTTTCGCCGAACAACAGTCCGCCCCGGTAACGCGCCAGGTCTTGCAACTGCTCGAACTGCACCGGGTGTTGCCGGTTGACGAACAGCGCGACTTCTTCGCGCAGCACCGGGACCGAGGAAAACAGCATGCTTTGCTCGCGCTGCGCGGTGCTGTACGCCAGGACCACGTCGACCCGTCCTTCGGCCGCATCGAGCAGGCAACGCTTCCAATTGCCCAGCACCACCACTTCAACCTCGTAGCCCAGTTGGCCGAACAGTTTTTTCACCACGCTCGGCGCCAGCCCACGGACGTGCTTGCCATCGCTCCAGGAAATCGGCGGGTACACCGGGTAATCGCAATAGCGCACGGCCTGCGCCGCGGACGTACTGCCCGCCACCAGTGCCAATATCAGGCAGAGCAGCCTGACTGCAGCCATCACGCCGCCAGGCTGGCGGTGAACAGATAACCGGCGCCGTGAATGGTGATGATCAACTGCGGTTCCGCCGGATCGTCATGCAACTTGCGGCGCAAACGCCCCACCAGCACGTCGATGGAACGGTCATTGGGCACCCATTCGCGGTTGCGGATCTGGTCCATCAACTGGTCGCGACTGAGCGTGTGACCGCTGTTGCGCAGGAACACGCTGAGCAACTGATACTCGCCGTGGGTCAGCAAGGTTTCACTGCCGGACGCATCGATCAGTCGGCGGCGGTCGGTGTCCAGCGCCCAATCGGCGAACTGTTTGACCGGTTTGGACACAGCGGCGACCGGTGGCGGCGTCTGCGCGTGGCGGACCCGACGAATCAGGTTTTTCGCCCGGGATACCAGCTCACGTGGGTTGAGCGGCTTGATCACGTAGTCATCGGCGCCGCATTCGAGGCCAACGATGCGGTCGATTTCATCGTTGCGCCCGGTGATCAGGATGATGCCCACTTCCGAACGCACCCGTAGCTCGCGGGTCAGGGTCAGGCCGTCCTTGCCCGGCAGGCGAATATCAAGCATGACCAGGTCGACGCTTTGGCTGGCCAGAAAGGTTTCGGCCAGTTCCGCCGTGGCGGCGCTATGCACCTCATAGCCCTCCTGCGAAAGGTAGGCATGCAACAGTTCGCGAATCAGCGGATCGTCATCGACGACCAGTACCCGAGGAGTCATTGCTGGTGTCCTGCTTGTTTCTTATTAGAAGGGTGTTGCATCAGCGCCAGAGAGTAGCCACTGCTGAACGGGTGATCAACAGCTACTCGTCTGTATGCAGAAACGCTGGCGGCCACCGGCCTGCAAACCGTCGACCCAGGCTTCGCAAATCTGAATGCCTTGCTCCGGGGTAAAGGTGCCAGGGTTGAGGCCGGACTCCAGCCACAAGCCATCGAGCAATGCGCTGAGACTGATCGCCGCGAGATCGGCGTCAAAGTTTTCCCAGTTTTCTTCTTGTGCCAGTTCCATCAGCACCTTGCGCAGGATGCCGCGATACTCGCCGTAGGAGTGATCGTGGGCCTTGTTGATCGCCTCGGCGGTTTTCACCGCGCCCCAGAATGCCAGCCAGGCGTCGATCAGTTGCGGGTCGAGCAGTTCGGCGGAGAACGACCCACGGAAAAACGCCGACAGACGTTCGCGGGCATTGGGCGCCGCTTGCTCCATGGCGTCACGCAACAGGGTCATGACCCGGCCGGTGATCGCCATGTAGGCTTCGGCCACCAGTTCGTCCTTGCCGGAATAGTGATGGCTGATCAAGCCCACCGACACACCGGCCTCGGCGGAAATCTTGCGGATCGAGGCGCCCTGAAAGCCGTGGCGCTTGAGGCACGTCAACGTGGCCTCGATCAGGTTGGCCTTGCGCAACTCCGGTTCCATGCGGGAAAAACGGGCTTCCTGATTCATCGGCATTACGCTCCTGGATTCAATCATGGGGACTCGCGAATGGCCCGCGAGTTGAACGACTGTACAGCAAGAACAGGAAAAACCTCCAGTCAGTTACCAGCCTGAAAGACTTCGGAGCATGATCGGGCCCCATCGCTGGCAAGCCAGCTCCCACAGGGTTAGTGGGTGTACGCAAAATCTATGCACACCTGAAAACATTGTGGGAGCTGGCTTGCCAGCGATGAGGCCCGCCTCAACAGCCGAGAATCCAGATCAGTCCCGATAACCCGGCGCCACCCGCTCCAGCAACCGCAACATCGCCGCCCAGGCCAGTTGCATCGCATCCGGATCGCTCAGTTCGCCCTCTTCCAACGGTCGCCCCGGATCATTGAACTGGCGCTCGGTGTGCGCGCAGACCTCGGCGGATGGAAGTACCAGCTCACCGGCGGCCTGAGCAGCCAACTGAATCTCACAGGCCTTTTCCAGGTAATACATGCGCAAAAACGCCTGGCTGACGGTTTCACCGACAGTCAGCAAACCATGGTTACGCAGCATCAACACCGGCTTGTCGCCAAGGTCCTGCACCAAGCGCTGTTGCTCGCTCATGTCCAGCGCCACGCCTTCATATTCGTGATAAGCAACGCGGCCATAGAACTCCATGGAAATCTGGTTCACCGGCAACAAACCACACTTGAGTGCCGCCACCGCGCAGCCGGACCGGGTGTGGGTGTGCAATACGCATTGCGCATCTTCGCGGGCACCGTGAATCGCGCTGTGAATCACGAAACCGGCCGGGTTTACCGGGTACGGCGACGATTCGACGGCTCGGCCATCCAGACCGATCTTCACCAGATTCGACGCCGTGATCTCATCGAACATCAGCCCGTAGGGGTTGATCAGAAAATGATGGTCCGGCCCGGGAAGGCGCACCGAAATGTGGGTGAAGATCAGGTCAGTCATGCGAAAGTGCGCGATCAGGCGATAACACGCGGCCAGTTCCTCGCGCAGTCGCTGTTCGATGGCGCTGCGCCCCGGGGCGGCAGTCAGATGGCTCGCGATCTCAATCATTTTTTATGGTTCTCCAGGTTGATCGGCTGGGGCAGACAGTAAGGCTGGACGTGTTGAACGTCCAGTCGCTTTCCGTGCACCAAAGTAAAGAAATAGATTGATTTTTTACTACAGGTAAATTTCTATAGAAAAAAACAACATCAACTGACAATTTTGTAGGAGCGAGCCGCTCGCGATGGACGTCAACGATGACACCGTGAACCTGATACCCCGCGGCGTGTTTGAATCCATCGCGAGCAGGCTCGCTCCTACAAAGTCAGCCTGCCTGGAGTAGCCCGCACCATGCCGACACCTGCTTTCGCGCACCTGTTCGAACCCTTGCAGATCCGTGGCAAGCGCCTGAAAAACCGCATCATGTCCAGCGGTCATGACACGTCGATGCCCACTGACAATCTGGTCAACGAGCAACTGATCGCCTATCACCGGGCGCGTGCCGAAGGCGGTGTCGGGTTGATCGTGCTGCAAGTGGCCGGCGTGCATGACAGCGCGCGGTATACCTCCCATGTGCTGATGGCCACCGACGATGCCTGTATCGAGGGTTATCGCAAACTCGCGCAAACCTGCCACGCCCACGGCACCGTGGTGTTGTCCCAGGTGTTCCATCCGGGCCGGGAAATCATGGAGTCCAGCGACGGCTTGCTGGCGGTGGCCTACTCGGCCTCGGCGGTGCCCAACGAGCGCTTCCGGGTGATGCCACGCGCGTTGGACCAGGCGATGATCGATGAGATTGTCACCGGCTATGCCGCCGCCGCCCGCCGCTTGCATCAGGCCGGCATCGATGGCGTGGAAGTGGTCGCCAGCCACGGTTACCTGCCGGCGCAATTCATCAATCCACGGGTCAACCGCCGAACCGATGGCTACAACGGCGAACTCGAACAGCGCCTGCGTTTTCTTCGCGAAGTCATCGCTGCAATACGCGCCGCCACTGACGAGCAGTTCATCATCGGCCTGCGCATCTCTGCCGATGAGCGCGATCCCGAAGGCCTGACCGAAGACGAATCCCTGGCCGCCGTGCAGTCGCTGCAAACTCAGCTCGATTACGTGCACATCGTCGCCGGCACCTCGGCGTCGCTGGGCGGTGCCGTGCACATCGTGCCGCCGATGGCGATCGAGGCGGCTTACCTGGCCAGGGAAGCCGGGACGTTCAAGGCCAGTCTGGATATTCCGCTGTTCGTCACAGGGCGCATCAACCAGCCCCAGGAAGCCGAGCTGATTCTGGCTCGGGGCCAGGCCGATGTCTGCGGCATGACCCGGGCGTTGATTTGCGACCCGCAGATGCCCAACAAAACCGATACTGGTCGCGCCGAAGACGTGCGCGCGTGCATCGCCTGCAATCAGGCGTGTATCGGCCACTTCCACAAGGGCTTGCCGATCTCCTGCATCCAGCACCCGGAAACCGGTCGGGAGCTGGTCTTTGGCGAACGGCAAACAGCTAAAACACGCAAACGGATCATGATCGCCGGTGGCGGCCCGGCCGGGATGAAAGCGGCCGCCGTCGCCGCACAACGTGGGCATGAAGTGACGCTGTACGAAGCCAGTCCGCAACTCGGTGGCCAGGTATTGCTCGCGCAATTGCTGCCACGGCGCAGCGAGTTCGGTGGGGCCAGCACCAACCTGCAACGGGAGATGGAATTGGCCGGTGTGCGCGTGGTGCGTAATACCCGCGTCAACCGCGCCTTGGTGGAGCAGGAAAAACCGGACATGGTGATCATCGCCACCGGCGCCGAACCTTATTGGCCCATGTTCGAACGCGGTGGCGAATTGCAGGTGGTGGACGCCTGGCAAGTGCTGCGCGAAGAGGTGCAGATTGGCCGCTCGGTAGTGGTGGTCGACTGGCGCTGCGACTGGATCGGCCCCGGCATCGCCGAGCGCCTGACCCGCGCCGGGCATCAGGTGCAACTGGCGGTCAACGGCACCCATTGCGGGGAAAACCTGCCGTTGTATGTCCGCGATCAACTGGCCGGTGAATTGCACAAACTGGGCATCCCGATCATTCCGTACGCCCGGTTGTACGGTTGTGATGACAACACCGTGTATCTGCAACACACCGCCAGTGGTGAGCCGATGCTGCTGGAAAATATCGACACGCTGGTACTGTGCCAGGGCCATCAACCGGTCGACACGCTGGGTGCCGAACTGCAAGGTTTGGTGGAGTTTCGCCGTATCGGCGACTGCCTCGCGCCGCGCACGGCTGAAGAAGCGATTTATGAAGGTCTGAAAGTCGCGTGGGAGCTTTAAGCCTGTTTATACTCCGGGCCATCAACGGCTCGCTCCTACAGGGGTTTGCGCCACTCCTTCCGGTTCGGATTTGACCATGAGCAACAGCAACACCACACAGCCCGCAACCGGCGCCGCAGAGCCGCACTTTCTCGGCACGCGAATTCGCGGCCTGCGCAAACGTCGGGGCATGACCTTGGCAGCGTTGGCGCAACAGAGCGAACTGACCGCCGGCTACATCAGCCAGCTGGAACGCAACCTGGCCTATCCGTCGATCCCGGCGCTGTTCAATATTGCCCGCAGCCTCGGCGTGACCATCCAGTGGTTCTTCGCCAGTGAAGCCAATACCGCCCCCGAAGATGACGGCATCGTGGTGCGCAAGAACAGCCGACTGAGCGTGCATTACGAGGATGGCATCGTCGACCAGTTGCTCACGCCGCAACCCAATCAACAGCTGGAAATGCTCCACTCGCGTTTTCCGCCCGGCACCTACAGCCAGCAAAGCTACAGCCACGAAGGCGAGGAAGCCGGGTATGTGCTGTCGGGGCGCTTCGAGTTGTGGGTTGGCGAGCGCCATTTCCAGCTCTGTGAAGGCGACAGCTTCAGCTTTTCCAGCCGGGAACCGCACCGCTACGGCAACCCTGGTGAAGTCGATGCGGTAGTGATCTGGGTGATTACCCCGCCGACGTTTTAACGCCGGCCACGTCCAATGGGTTGAGTGGCACTTGCCCGCTTGAGCGTGTCGCTCGGCAACTCCTTGAACAGTGCACGGTAGCTGCTGGAAAACCGCCCCAAATGCCAGAACGACCAATGCATGGCCACTTCTGCCACGGTGGTTTGCGTCGGCGTGCGGCTGAGCAATTCACGGCGGGCACTGTTCAGGCGCCGCAGTCGCAGCCACTGGGTTGGCGCCATGCCCGTATAGGCCTTGAACGCATGCTGCAACTGGCGCAGTGAAACACCGGCAACCCGGGACAGCTCCAGCAGGTTGAGGTGTTCTTCCGGAGTGTCTGCTGCCCATTCCCCTACCCGCTTCATGATCGCCCGCTCTCCGGCCCGGCGCTGCAACGCGCCTTGATCGAGACAGACGCAGGCGTTGTCGAGAATAAACAGACAGTCATCCAGCAATTGCTGAGTCAGCGCTTCCCGGGTCGGCGGATCGAACGTCTGCGACAGCCGCGTCAGCGTGCTGCTCAGCCAACGGCAGAACAACGCGTTCTGCTGTGAGTTGAGCGGCGCCATGAACAACCCTTCGAGCCGGGCGACATCGAGGCGATTGCGTTGCACGAACTCCGGACCGAACACCACGGCGATTTCCTGGTAGTTCTCCGGGGTGATCCAGATGTTGCGGCTTTCACCATTCAACACGTACAGCGCGTTGTCACTGCGATCGAAACAGAACGCCAGCGCCCCCTGCGGTGCACTGAAATTCTGCTCGACCCGGGTGTTCATGTGCTCTTCGTAGATCTCCACGCCCTGTAAATCCAGATAGCGCACCAGACCGGCGAAATGCCCCGGTGACATCTGTTGGTAATGCTGAGTCCAGCCCGGCGTGACACGGATTTGCTCGGCCACATCGACGGTGCTGAACGCTTGAACCTGGAGTGAATTGCCGTTTGTCATGGGTGACCTTGCGCACTCTTTTGGTGCGCTTTGTGCTGCTTAAAGTGGATAGATGGAACCGCGAGGCTCGCCCAAGATAGACGTCAACGCGCTACAGGGGAAGTGTCCGGCGGATGAAACCGGCCTCTCCTGGCGTTAATAAAACCAATAACGAGGTCTTTATGAATGTCCCTTTCGATCAGCTGTTCACTTGGCTGAAAGATCACAAGATTACCGAAGTCGAGTGCGTCGTCAGCGACCTGACCGGCATCGCACGCGGCAAAATTGCACCCACCAACAAGTTCCTGCATGAGCGAGGCATGCGCCTGCCGGAAAGTGTGCTTTTGCAAACGGTAACCGGGGACTTTGTCGACGACGACATCTACTACGACCTGCTCGACCCGGCCGACATCGACATGGTCTGCAAGCCGGACGCCGACGCCGTCTACGTGGTGCCATGGGCCATCGAGCCGACCGCCATCGTGATCCACGACACCTTCGACAAGTTCGGCAACCCGATCGAACTGTCGCCGCGCAACGTGCTGAAGAAAGT
>NZ_RCOE01000027.1:0-18993 GCF_004321495.1 Pseudomonas sp. Sample_10 | reverse complement strand
TCACTCTGTCGTCCAGTCAAACTCGTCGTACTCATCATCCTCGTCGTCCTCGAAGCATTCCTCTTCGAGATCGTCTTCTTCAGCAGCGGCTTCTTCCGGCTGATTGAGCAGAAAATCCTTACGACTTTCGGTCACTGCTCGCCGCAGTTCCTCGCCCTTTTCCGGGCAGTTGAGCATTTGGGCGATGCGGTCGATTTTTTTTGTCACGGCATCCTCCAACGCATCGACTATGGCCCGATAGTGCGCGCTTTCGGGCCTTTATGCCAAATTGTCGAGCGTGTTAACCGATCGGTTTTCCTGCAATTCCTGAGTCGGGGCGCAAAAATCTTCAGCGATGGTAACGCCGCACCACGCTGCTGTTTTTCAGCACATGGCCTTTGATTTTTTCCAGGAACTGCGTGCGGGTCAGGCCGGCGGGCAGTGCATCCGGGGCCAGGTCCAGGGCGTAGAGCTGGATGATGTAATGGTGCGCGCTGTCGCCCACCGGCGGGCATGGGCCGATGTAACCGGTGGTGCCTTTGCTGTTGGTGCCGCCCACGCCTTCAAGCGCGGATTTGGCGCCGACGCCGGACGCAATCTGATGCGTGCTGGCCTTGATGCCGTAATGCACCCAGTGATCGACGCCCTGCCCTTTTTGGCCATCCGGATCGTGCATGACAATGGCGTAGCTGAGGGTGCCGGCCGGGCCGGCGTTCCAGGCCAATGCCGGTGAAACGTTATGCCCGCCACAGCCCGGCGCATCGCTGGCGGCGGCCGATGTGAACAAGCGGTCGTCCGATACACCCGGGATGTTCAGGGTGAAACGCTCCTGGGCGGCGTGTGCCGGAAGTTGCACGCAAAAAACCACGGCTACGGCCGCGAGCCAAGGTTTCAGAGAGGTCAATCGGGGCATTCCGGAGCACCTTGTGCGTGTTGGGCCGTCGTCGGCGTGCAAACTATAGCCGGACCGTTCACGCGGTGGCAGTGCCAATTGGATGAACCTCGCAACAGGCACCAGACTCTTTAGAGAAACGCCTGTCTGGAGAGCGATCATGACCCTGCATCGCGTTGCCCGTTTTACCGACGTCCCTGAAAACCAAGGTCTGGAAGTGCAGATCGAGCAGCGCAAGATCCTGTTGCTGAAGGTGGGCGATCAATTGCGTGCTTATCAGGGTGGGTGCCCCCACGCCGGAGCGCCACTCGCCGAGGGTGCACTGTGCAATGGGCGCCTGACTTGCCCGTGGCACAAGGCACAGTTTCGCATCGAAGATGGCGGGTTGTGTGAGCCACCCGCACTGGACAGCCTCAAGCGTTATCCGCTCGAAGTGCGTGATGGTGAGGTCTGGGTAGACGATCAAGCGCTACGGGATGCGCATACCCCGCCCGCCGATGACGCGCGTACTTTCGTGATTGTCGGTGCCGGCGCCGCAGGTACGGCGGCGGCATCGGCCTTGAGGGAATTGGGTTTCGGCGGCCGAGTGCTGTTGATCGACCGCGAAGCCGGCGCCGGATACGACCGTACGGTGCTGAGCAAATTCGTGATTGCCGGCGAAACGCCTCCGGAAGAAATCCCTGCGTTGCGTGATGACGACTTCTATCGCGAGCAACGCATCGAGCGCATCAATGCCGAAGTAACGAGCCTCGATTGCGCCAACCACACGTTGCAACTGAGCGACGGCCAGTCGCTGCAGTATGACGCCGCCCTGCTGGCAACCGGCGGCGCACCGAAACAATTGGAGCTGCCCGGCGCCGACCTGCGACAAGTATTCGTTTTGCGCTCAAGAGCCCATGCACAACAGATTCTGGAAAGTGCCAGACCCGGTCAGCATGCAGTGATCATCGGCGACAGTTTTATCGCCATGGAGTCCGCTTCAGCCCTGCGCCAGTTCGGGCTCGAGGTTACCGTCCTTGCGCGTCAACCGGTGCCATTCGCAAAACAGTTCGGCGAGACCGTCGGCAAAGCGATTCTTGCCCTGCACCAGGCCAATGGCGTGGTGTACCGAGCCGAGGGCGAAGCGACGCAGATAGAAGGAACACATAAAGTCGAAGCCGTACGCCTGGACAATGGCCAGCGACTGCCAGCGGACCTGGTGCTGGTGGGGATCGGCGTCAGCCCGACCACGGCACCGTTTGCCGACCTGCCCCAGGAAAAGGATCATTCGCTGCGCGTCGATGGCGGCATGCGCGTGACCGACGGGCTCTGGGCCGCCGGTGACATCGCCACCTTCCCGCTCAACGGCCAGCCCTGCCGCATCGAACACTGGCGCCTGGCCCAGCAGCAGGCACGGATTGCAGCGGCCAACATGCTCGGCGGCGATGAGCATTACCTCGATGTGCCGTATTTCTGGACGTGGCACTTCGGCAAGAACTACGACTACCTTGGCCATGCGCAAAGCTGGGATGAAGTCGAGTTCAAAGGTGATCCGTTCAAGCCGCCCTTCATCGGGCTGTTCGGCAGAAACGGCCTGGTGATCGCCGCCGTGGCCTGCGATGAGGAGTGGAACATGGCAATGCTCGCCGAACGGATGAAACAGCCGCTGCCGGTGGATAACGCATGGCGACTTATCCGTGATGCACCTTGAATTCGGTCGGATGCTCGCGCCGGCCGATGATCGACGGGCGCGCTCAGCCGTACTATCACCAGACAGCGAAACGCCCGGCGCCTGCTGTGTGCAGAGGCCGGGCGTTGCGGTGTAACTAAAGGTTTTTACTGGACTTCGCCAACCCCACCGAACTTGCTCATCACGAACCCGACGAACTCTTCCAGGGTCATTTTCTGGCCGTTGAAGTCCACCTGATTGTTGGCGTAATGCAATTTAGTGACGATGTTGTTGCCGTCCAGTTTCGCCAACTGCGAGCCCACGGCCATGCTGCTGAACATGTCGGCGGTAGCCGTGGCCTGATCGGCGATCAGCTTGGCGTCGGTCTGGCCGTCGATCTGCGACTGTACGGTAAGTACGTCAACGAGCATTGGCTTGGACACTTGCAGATTGAAGTCCAGCAATGCGATCAGCTGTCTGACCAACTGATCGGCCGGTAGATCGATCGATTGCGGCTTGGTCAGGTCCAGCACCAGGTTGGCTTTACTCTGGCCGTTACTGGTATTGAACGAGAGGTTCTCCAGGGCCACTTGCGGTCCGGCAGCGAGCAACTGCTCCAGATTGGTCTTGAGCTGCGCTTCTTCGGCTTCCGTCAGATTCAATTCCGGAACCGGTTGCCCGGCTTCGGCGGCCTCGGCAGCGGCCTGCTCGTAGGGTTGCAACTTGGTCTGATAAATCTGCATCAATGCCATGGTGGACGGGATGTCGAGATTCTTCAGACTCAAGGCCATGTGCGCAGAACCCACGGCCTTACCGTTCAGCGACACTTCACCGATCTTGTAATCGGCTCGCCCGGAAGCGCTGGTGCCAGACTCCTCGGTGTGGTTCTTCATTTCGAAGTTCTTCAACCCGAGCACCGATTGCTTGGCGCCATAGGTGGTTTTGCTGTTGCTCAGCTCGACGGTGTTGTCGCCGGTGTAGTAGCCATAGGTGCTTTTGCTCAGGTTGCTGGCCAGGGTCAGACCGTTCAATTCGACCTGAACCGGCGCTTGATCCTCGGAGACGGTGGTCAGCTTCAGGCTGTCCATGTAGCCATCGGCCTTGACCTTCTGCGCCTGGGCGCTGGCCGCGACGTCCACCTTCAGGCCGGAAAACTTCAGGCTGGACTTGTCATCCAGCGCCGTTTCCAGTGGCAGCAATTCCAGCGTGCCGTTGGTGGAATTGTCGTAGCCGATGTTGACTACACCCTTGAGCGGAGAGGCGTCCTTGGCGGCGACGAACCATTTTTCGGTGAGTGGCGTCTTTTCCAGTTCGTAATGACTGGTGGCCATGACGGGCAGCCACTTCAGCGACATCAGGCGCGAAAATGGCAACGGGCCGTGTTCGATGTGATCGACAAACAGCAATTCCACCGGAGCCTCGCCGAACATTTCACCTTCGCCCTTGAGACGATAGTGCGCGGTGCTGCTGAATACATGACGCTCCAGCGAGACCAGCTCCAGCGATGCGGTGCCCTTGTAACCGACCAGTGCGGCCTGCAATTGCTTGTTGGCATCCGCCAGGGACGTGTTCAACACCCCTTCGATTTTGGTGCCGGTAAACCAGGCACCGCCAGCGCTGATTGCACCAATGGCGACAACAATCCCCAGAAGCACGCCTGCTGATTTATTCATGTATGACCCGTTCAATGTCCGTTGTTGAAGGTGTGGTCGTCTTCCCTGAACCCATGACGGGTTACGGTCACGACTGCGCTGAAAGTGAGGTGCAGATTAGCATCAGGCATGCGCAGCGGCCCAATGATTAAAGGTGAAAGAGTGTCCGGGCGCTTTTGTAAGGCAGGAATGTTTTAGTGTTGATGAGATCGCTTTCGCGGGCAAGCCTCGCTCCTGCAGGTTTGGCGTAACCCTGTAGGCGCGAGGCTTGCCCGCGATGGCGTAGGTTCGGCCAACGCGGAGTCAGGAATACTGCACTTCAATCTCATCGAGCTGATGATCAAAGGTTTTCAGTCGCGCGGTCCAGGTGTACACCAGCACTTCAAAATCCCGGTTGATCACCGCCCCGCCCGTCACTTCTGCACGCGGGTCGCAGAAATCCAGCTGATAGCGTTCACGGGCCATGGCGGTGGCGACATCGGCCAGTTCCCGGGCGTTGTTCAGCCAGTGCCGGCCGTCGTCCTCGACTTGTTTGTCCAGTTCCAGGCATTGCTTCTTCAGGGTTTCCAGGCTTTTTTCCAGCGGCGTGCCGGTCAGTTCACCCATGACTTCCTGGAAGGTACGTCCCGGCTGCCAGTAACTGCCCCAGAAATAACGATCGAACACCGTTTCGACCCGACGCAACGCGACCTTGGTGTCCCAGATCAGCAGCAACGTCTTGCCTTGCTGGAGTTGTCTTTTTTTGATCCGTTGAGTCTGGACGCACGCCCAGGCCGCCACCGCAACGGACATCACGGCGATCAGCGCCACTGCGCTGTCGAGGAACACCAGCGCCTTGTCGATCTGATGCGCCAGCATGATGCCGTAGAAATAGGTGGCCGAAAGCAGCAATAACGCCACGACGGCGCACCAAAAGCCGAGAGCATAAGGGTTTTTCATTATTGGTTTCCCCATGACCTGCGCGAGCCTTGTATGCGGCAAGGGCGCTTTGCACGGGGCGCCCTTCCAACACTTCAAAGCATAGCAACGGCCTCAGGGTTTGCCGGAGTTCGACGCTTGCGTTCGTCCGCTTTCCCAGCCACCGCCCAACGCCAGGAACAAATTGATCTGGCTGGCGGCAACCTGGGTATTCGCCGCCGCCAGTTGCGCGGTGACGTCGATGTAGGTGCGCGTCGCCTGCAAGTCGGCCAGAAAGGAGGCGCGGCCGGCCTGGAAGAACCGGTGAGTCTGGTCGGCCGCCAGTTTCGCCGATTGCTCGGCGTCCGCCAGGGCATCACGGCGTTGCAGCAATGCCGAATACTGGGCCAGGCCGGTCTGGGCTTCGCGGATCGCGTTGAGCACGACACCGTCGAAATGCGCGAGCGCGCCCTGGGTGGCCGCCTCGGCTTCGTGAATGCGCGCTCGGGCGCCGTTGGTCGGCACCGTCCAGGATAACGACGGCCCGAAGCCCCAGCGATTGGTCGACGGCTCGCCGAGGTTGTCGAGAATACCCACGGTGCCGATGGTCGCGCCAATGCTGATGTCCGGGTACAACTGCCCCGTGGCGACGCCAATGGTGGCGGTCGCTGCCGCCAGTCGACGCTCGGCCTGCCGTATGTCGGGACGCCGCTTGAGCAACGATGCGCCATCGCCCACCGGCATCAGTTGGGCGATTTTCGGCAATTCTGCACAGGTCGCCGTGCCCGACGGCAGTTGGTCCACCGGTTTGGCCAACAGCATCGACAACTGGAACAGCCCTGCCTGACGCGCCGCCTCATAACGTGGCATATCGGCGCGCAAGGATTTGAATTGGGTTTGCGAGCGCGTGACCTGGGTTTCGTCGCCACGCCCGGCGTCGCGCAAGCGCTGGATCAGCGAGGTGCTCTGGGCTTGCAGATCAAGGGAGTGCTGGGCAATTTCCCGCTCTTCGTTGGCCGCGCACACCTGGGTGTAGGCGCGGACCACATCGGCCACCAAGGTAATGCGTGCGGTATCCGCGGCAGCCTGGGTCGCATCGGCATTGGCCTTGGCCGCTTCGATGCCGCGTTGCAATGTGCCGAACAGGTCAAACTGGTACGAGGCGCTGATGCCGATATCGCCGATGTTGGCCACCGGCACTTTTTCCGGCAACAGGAACGCTTCCCCGGATTCCTGCAAGCGCTGGGCGCCCATTTTCACCCCGCCACTCCACCCGCCCGCGGCCTCAGCCTCATCGACCTGAGCCCTCGCCCTGGACAGGTTGGCTGCGGCCACGCGCAAATCGCTGTTGGAGGCCATGGCTTGCTGGACCAATTGGTCGAGTCGCGGGTCTTGATACAGACGCCACCAATCGGCCGGCACCGGCTGCGAAACCACCGGCTTGCCCTCCACCGCCAGTTCACCCTGCAAGTCCTTGCGCTGGATGGCGGACGCGTCCGGCACTTTATAATCCGGGCCGACCACCTGACATGCCGACAGCAACAGGCCTAATCCGGCAACCGCCAAACCCGAAGCCTTGCTCATTGCGCGGGCCCCCGGTTGTTATCGTCGATGATCGATACCGTCGCCGTGCGTCCGGCGATCATGCGGAAATCCGCTGGCACGTCATCAAAAGCAATCCGCACCGGAATACGCTGGGCCAGCCGCACCCAGCTGAACGCCGGGTTGACGTTGGGCAACAGGTTATTACCGCTGGTGCGGTCGCGGTCTTCGATGCCGGCGACGATACTTTCCACGTGTCCGCGCAAGCGCGCATTGTCGCCGATCACACGGATATCGACGCTTTGGCCGATGTGGATACCGTTGAGCTTGGTTTCTTCGAAATAGCCGTCGATGTGGAAGGAGTTACTGTCGACCACCGACAACACCGGGCGCCCGGCGCTGACGAACTCCTGGGTGCGCGGCGCGCGGTCGTTGACGTAGCCATCGACAGGACTGCGGATCACCGAGCGGTCGAGGTTGAGCTGCGCACTGTCGACCGCCACCTGCGCTTCCATCAACGCGACCTGGGCGCGGGCCACCCGCGACTGGCTTTCTTCCAGTTGCTCGCCGGGCACCAGATTGCCCAAGCCCTTGTTACGTTTGGCCTCGCGCTGGGCCTGGGCCAAGGTCTCCTGGCGGTCGGCGACCGCCGCTTTCGCCTGGCGCAGGGCCAGTTTGAAGCGGTCCTGGTCAATGCTGAACAACACCTGGCCACGCTTGACCAACTGGTTGTCGCGCACTTCCACTTGCTGGATCAGCCCGGAAACGTCCGGCGCGATCTGCACGATGTCGGCACGGATGTGCCCGTCCCGGGTCCAGGGCGCGAACATGTAATACATCACCATGCGCCAGACCACGACCACGGCGAAGCTCACGATCAACAGGGTCAGCACCACGCGACCAAGGGTTAGAAACGGTTTTTTCATGTCATCAGGTATCGACTGAGTGAATCCACGGCGCCAAGCAACAAGGCGTAGAGGGCCACGTTGAACAATGCCCGGTGCCAGACCAGACGGTAAAAGTGCAGGCGCGTCAGCACCCCGTGCACCAACAGGTAGAGCAGATATGTAATACCCATCAACACCAGCAGCGTGGGCAGGAACACCCCGCTGATATCCAGATCACCGATCATAAAGGCGCTCCATCGATGCCATGGGGAAGCGGTTCTTCAGGCTCGGCAGAACCCACGAATTCGACACCGGGCAACAACGCCAGGCGTAAGCCACTCAAGGCGTGCAGCAGATGCCGACGGGTTTCATCGTCACCCGCGCCGGCAAGGGCGCGTCGGGTACGGTCGAGGGTCATCAGCAACGGACTCGGTGCCGGCAGGCGTTCACCGGCCTTGAGGCAAACCTTGAAATACTCGCCGACTTCGGCCACCACTTGATGCAACAACGCCTGCGGCACGCCGTGAACCCGTGGCGTGTAGGCGAGCAGGTCGAGCATATTCAACGCCACGCGGACCTCCCGCAGCGCGATGCCGGTGTCCTGACCGGTCATGGCTAGACGCGGCAAATGCTGCATCAACCGATCCAGGACCTGCACACCCAGTTTGCGGTGATCGGCCAAAGTGGCCGGTTCGCTGAGGCTGACAATGTCGTGCCAGGCAAAACGGGTCAGGCGCTTGGCTGCCAGTTCTGCACCGAATGGGCGGGCGATCAGGGTCCAGACGAACGCGAACAGCAACCCCACAGGCCCGGCGAGGTTGGAATTGACGAAGCTGAGGAAGTCCGCGTCGTAGGCGCCTTGAATGCTGATGAACGACGACGTGTTGACCAGCGTCAACAGCATGCCGAGGTAGAACTGCGGCTTGACTGTCAGGGTGCCAATGACGATGAACGGCACGGCAAACGCCAGCACCAGCATTGGAAAATCATGCAGGTTGGGCAGTACCAGAAACAGATAGAGGCTGGCGAACAACACCGACATCGCCGTCCAGAAGAAAAACCGGTAAATCTGCGGCGCCGGGTCGTCCATCGAAGCAAAGAAGCTGCACGCCACTGCCGCCAGAATCACCGCCGCGCCGCCATCGGTCCAGCCAAGCAGAATCCACAGCACCGAGGCGACAATGATCGCCATCACGGTGGACGCGGCGGAATAGAGCATCAGCCCCCGATCCAGGAATGCCGTCAGACGTCCCAGGCGCCAGTGTCGATAGACCGCACGCCAGCTGTCCTGGCTTTCGCATTGGATAGCCTGTTGCAGGCTGCGGCAGTCTTGCCACAAGTCGATCCATTCACCGAGGCGATAGATGGCGTTGGAGAACAGCAGTTGCTTGCGATCTTCCAGCGCGGCGGCGTCGGGTTGCAGGGCTTGGAGCTGGTCTTTCAACGCCTGCCAGCGGTCGAGGTCCGCCTCCTTGTGCTCGAGCCATTGCGTGGCGGCGACCAGTAGCGGCGTGAACTTCTCCACAAGCTCCGGTGTGCGCCGCTCCAGCGCGTAGAGCGCATCGTCGAGGTCATCGATCACCGGCAACAGGTGAATCATCCGCCCACGCAGTTCCTTGGTGTTGCGCACGGTTTGCGGTCGCGCGCCTTCGTGGGGCAACTGGCCAATCATCAACTCAAGGGTGTTGAAGGTCGTCACCATCGACGCGCGCAACCCACTGACTTCCTCCGGCTGCACATTGCGTCCAAGAAAACGCAGGCTGTAAGTCGAAGCGTCGGCGAACCACTTGCTCACCGAGTCATTGAACACCGGGGCCAAACGCCGGGGCCAGAACATGGCGCCCACCACCGCCGCGACGGCGATGCCGAGGAAGATTTCTTCGGTACGCGCTTCGGCCACGTCCCACACACCCAATGGATTGTTCACCACCGGCAGCGCGATCAACGGCAAGGTGTAGCCGGCCAGCATCAAGGCGTAGTTGTTGGCGGTGCGCAAATGCATGGACAGGAACAGCAGAATTCCGGTCCATAGCGCGATGACCACCACCAATACGTATGGACTCTGGACAAACATCGGCACGAACAGAACCGCAGCAGCGGCGCCCAGGAAGGTGCCGACTGCGCGGTATAGCGCCTTGGAACTGGTAGGTCCGACAAACGGGCTGGAAACGATATACACCGTGGCCATCGCCCAATAAGGACGCGGCATCTGCATGAGCAACGCGATGTACAGCGCGATCATCGACGCCGCGAAAGTGCGTACGCCGTAGAACCAGTCGCGCGCTGGAGGCATGCCTGCAAAAAAGCCGCTCACGGATGAGTTTCCGAAGGGTGCCCGGCCGCCTCGAAGGCCTTCAATACACGCAGAGCGGCTTCAAGGTCCCGCGGGTCAATGCCTTCGAGCACTTCGTTACGCAGTCGCACCAATTCGACTTCGACGGCTTGCACCAGGGTTCGCCCCGTTTCGGTGAGGCTCAGGCAATTTGCGCGCCGGTCCTGGGTATCGGCGGTACGACAGACGTAACCGGCATGGCACAGCTGATCCAGCAAGCGCACCAGGGACGGACTTTCCATCCCCGCCGCCTGAGCCACCGTCACCTGCCGCACACCCTCGCCCAATCGCCCGATCATCAATAAGGGGACGGCACAGGCTTCGGAGATTCCATAGTTGACCAGTGTGGTCTGGCAGATCTTTCGCCAATGCCGGGCGGCCACCACCATGGAGCTGCTGATGTTCATCTGGAGAGCGTCGAGGGAATTTGGCACGGGGGGAAACACACACTGTTAGCTTGCTAACTATCAATATCGCATTCGAGGGGATTTTTCGTCAAGTTTTGAAACAAATTCCCCGCCAGTCGGAGAGCGTGCGCCCTTGGTGCCAACTGCGATACTGAAAACGTATATACTTTTTCAATACAAATGCCGAGAAGTCCAGCCATGTCAAAGCAAGCGGTTTTTACAATGAAACTTGAGTCTGAATTGCGCGAACAGTTTATGGCCGAGGCGGAAGCTGCTCATCGTCCAGCCTCGCAAATAGTGAGGGAGTTGATGCGTCAGTTTGTTCAATCCCAACGAGAGTCGCGCGAGTACGATGCGTTCTTGCAACGCAAAGTGGACATCGCTCGTGCTTCGATACGCAACGGCGACGTTCTGACGAACGATAAGGTTGAAGCAGAGTTCGCTGCCAGGCGCATGCAGGTGTCCCTGCAAGAATGAAAATAATCTGGACGAAACAAGCAGCACAGGACCGTGCAGACATTTGGGATTATTTGCATCCCATCAATCCAAAAGTAGCCAGCGAAATGGATACCCGTTTCAGTGATGCGATAGCCCGGCTTGCCCATTACCCGGAAAGTGGCCCTGCAGGAGTCATTGCAGGCACGCGCGAACTGATCCCCCACCAGAATTACCGCATTGTTTATGAGTCTTGGGCGAACTCCATCTGGATACTCGCGGTGGTTCACACGTCCCGACAGTGGCCGCCTGAGAAGAGTTGAGCATCTACAGTCCCCGCCCCTTCCTCAACATCACATCCAACTGATCCACCACCTCGGCCCAATCGGCGTCATCCAGAATTTCATTACGCAAAAGCTCCGCCTGGCTCGGACTCCAGAAAAACGCGTCCGCCAGATGCAGTTCGGGTTTGAGCGGTGAATGGGTGGCGATGAATTTGTCGATGCTTTCAGCGTCGTCGTCCAGGCCCAGTTGCTTGAACAGGGATGGGAGGCTGTGGGTTGGGTTTTCCATGTCTGACTCCATTGGGTGACGTAGGTGACTCGCAGCATTCGCGGGCAAGCCTCGCTTTGCAGGAGCGAGGCTTGCCCGCGAAGACGGCAGCACAAGCACAGCAAAACTCAAATTCAGTGGCTCAATTCCCGCACCTCCGCATGCGGCAGCATTTTCAGGAAGTCCGGCATGTTCATGTGTAGCAGGTTGGTGTGGTTGCCGGCTTCCAGGTAGATGTCTTTTTGCCGGGTCAGCAATGGATCGATGACCACGTCCAACCCATAGGCTTCACCCAGGGCAGGCACTGCACCGCGTTCGCAGTCTTCGAACAGATGCGGCAGATTGCTTTCCCGGGATACCTGCCACTCACCACTGCTGCGGACCTTGCTCAGGTCCAGATGACGGCTGGCGGGCAGCACGGCCATCAGATAATGCCCATGGTGATCATCCAGGATCACCGACTTCGCCACCCGCTCCGCAGGAATGCCCGCGACTCGCGCCGTTTCCAGGCTGCTGGCCGAGTGGGGATGGCTGACGATGTCATAGTCGCATTGAGCCTTCTCCAGGCTTCGCTGCACGGTTCTTGCCATACGCATGATGCACCTCGATGTCCGCAACAATGCCTGGCGGACGCTGGTTAACGCTGTTCTGCGTAGTAAAAGTCTAGGCCCGCCGGGCCGGTTCGACGGGAAATCCGCCCATCGGACAAGTCGACATCTGAGCAAAAATCATACAAATGCCGGGTCAACTAGACTGAATACAGAACCACTGGCGACTCTCCCGGAGGGTCACGTGAAAACGCGTTGTTGTGCCTTTGCCTTGTTGTTGGCATTAAGCGGCTCTGCGCTCGCCGCGGATGCCGGCCTGCCGGCAACCAATCCCGTCGGAATCTGGCTCATTACCTTTGGTATCGCCTTTCTGATTGCCGAGGCTGCCCTGCCCAATTACGGCGTGATCGGCCTGGGCGGGATCGTGATGTTCGTGATCGGCGCGGTAATCCTGACCAACGCCGAAATGCCCGTACCGTTGATGATCGGCCTGGGAATGATCAGCGCATTGCTACTGATATTCCTGCTGATCCGTGCCCTTAAAACCCGACCACGACAAAACGTCAGCGGCGACGCCGGGTTGCTGGGCAGCGTGACGCCAGTGTTGTCATTGCAGGCTGGCGATGCTTTTCACGGCTGGGTGCATTTGCAGGGTGAACGCTGGCAAGTGTCGAGCACCAAACCGCTGCACATCGGGCAGCGGGTCCGCGTGGTGGGGCGCAACGGATTAACGCTGGAAGTGGCCGCGACTGACGCGGTGGCGGCTGGAGAATAGCCATGGGTTTGCAACTGGGTTTTGTCGCGCTACTGCTGCTGTTGATCGCATTGGCAGGGGCGACTTTGCGCATCCTGCGTGAATACGAACGCGGTGTCGTATTCCAGCTCGGACGCTTCTGGCAGGTCAAAGGCCCCGGCCTGATCCTGTTGATTCCGGTGATCCAGCAAATGGTCCGCGTCGACTTGCGCACGGTGGTCCTCGACGTACCGGCGCAAGACGTGATCACCCGCGATAACGTTTCGGTCAAGGTCAACGCGGTGCTGTACTTCCGCGTGCTCGATCCGCAAAAAGCGATCATCCAGGTCGAGGACTTTTTCATGGCCACCAGCCAATTGGCGCAAACCACGTTGCGCGCCGTGCTCGGCAAACACGAGCTCGATGAATTGTTGGCCGAACGCGAACGGCTCAACACCGACATCCAGCAAGTGCTCGACGCCCAGACTGACGCTTGGGGAATAAAGGTCGCCAACGTCGAGATCAAGCATGTCGACCTCAATGAATCGATGGTCCGCGCCATCGCCAAACAGGCCGAAGCAGAGCGCGAACGCCGGGCCAAAGTGATTCACGCGGAAGGCGAACTGCAAGCCTCGGAAAAACTCATGCAAGCGGCCGAAATGCTCGGCCGCCAACCCGGTGCGATGCAACTGCGGTATATGCAAACACTGAGTTCGATTGCCGGCGACAAGAGTTCAACCATCGTCTTTCCGTTGCCGATCGAGTTGCTCAAGGGCATGGCGGATTTGTCGTCGAAGCCGTGATAAACCCTCAGCGTTTCGCCGCCAACGGATACACCGACTGCCAGCCACCACCCAAGGCCCTGTACAAGCCAACCGCCGCCAGCGACACGCCCGCAGAACTCTCGACCCATTGCTCTTGGGTCGCCAGCAACGCGCTTTGAACGGTGAGTACGTTGACGAAATCCACCACTCCTTCGGTGTATTGCCGTTGCGCGGTCTGCAGGGCGACCCGGTTTTGCCGCACCGCTTCGGCCAGGCTGTCGCGGCGCAATTGACTGGCGTTATAGGCACTCAACTGATCGTCGATTTCATGCCAGGCACGCAGTACGGTTTGCTGATAGGCAATGGCGGCTTCCTGTTGTTGGGCTTCACGCAGGTTCAGCACGCCGCGCAAGCGTCCGCCGTCGAACAACGGCAAGCTGAACTGCGGGCCGATGCCGAATGCCCGTGAGCCCCACGAGCCGAAATCGCTCAGTTGCATGGCCTGTGATCCGACATTGCCCGACAGCGTGATGCGCGGATAAAAATCACCCTTGGCCACGCCGATGCTCGCAGTCGCGGCATGCAAACGGGCTTCGGCTTCGCGGATGTCCGGACGGCGTTCGGCCAGTTGCGATGGCAGCCCGATGGCGACCTGACGAGGCGTCTGCGGCACTGGCGCGTCGCTGGACAACTCGGCAGCCAACGCTTGTGGCGGCTCGCCCATCAACAGGCTCAATGCGTTGATCAATTGCGCCTGACGTTGCTCAAGCGCCGGCAGGCGCGACTCGATAGCGGCGACTTGCGCGGCGGCTTCGGCAACATCCAGATCGGTCGCGACACCGTCCGCCAGACGCAGTTGCGACAGCTTCAAGCTGTGGCGAGCGACATCGAGGTTCTGCTCGGTGACGGCGCGGGTATTTTGCACACCGCGCAACTGAATATAGTTTTGTGCGGTGTCGGCGAGCACCGACAACAACACGCCGCGACGATCGTTTTCGGCGACCTCGAGAGTGGCGTCGGCGGCTTCGGTTTCGCGGCGCACCCGGCCCCAGAAATCCAGTTCCCAGGACGCGGAGAAACCGCCGTCCCACAAATTGAAGGCGGCGTTGCCGTTGTTCCCCGACGGGTCCATCAGGCCTTCGCCGCTGTTACGTTTACGCGCGTAACCGCCGCCGACGGCGGTTGTGGGATAGCGATCGGCCGTCACCACCTGGCGCACGGCGCGGCTCTGTTGCAAGCGACTGCTGGCGAGCTTCAGGTCGAGGTTGTCGGTGAGGGCGCGCTGGCTCAGGGCCGAGAGTTTCGGGTCATTGAAGACTTCCCACCAACGCTCACCCAGGGTCTCGTTGACGACCTGACTGGCGGCGGCTTTTGCAGGCTTGGCCCACTCGGTCACTTGAGGCGATTCGGGCTTATGGAAATCCGGGCCGACGGTGCAGGCGCCCAACGCAAACAAACTAAAAACCCACACTGCTGACTGGGCTAACGCCTTGTGGCGAGGGCGCTTGCACCCGCTGAGCGGCGAAGCGGCCGAAAAATCCGTGAGCGCTGCGCACTCAAGCGGGAGCAAGCTCCCTCGCCACAGGGATCGATGTTTGTCTGAAAAACTCATCGCTGAACAACCTCGTTCACCTTGCCACTGGCCGTATCAATCCGCGCCTCCACCGACATCCCCACGCGCAACCGTTCAGCCATCGGCTGCCCCGGTTCCAGCACAATTTTCACTGGAATCCGCTGCACAACCTTGGTGAAGTTACCGGTCGCGTTGTCCGGTTTGACCGAAGCGAACGTCACGCCAGTAGCCGGCGCGATACTTTCGACATGACCGTTCAGCGCCGCACCGCCAAAGGTATCGACCCGCACCTGCACAGCTTGCCCCGGCTGCACATTCGTCAATTGGGTTTCCTGAAAGTTGGCCACCACGTAGGCCTGTGCCAAGGGCACTACCGCCAACAACTTGCTGCCGGGCGTGACATAGGCGCCGACCCGTACGGCGCGTTCGCCAACCATGCCATCCTGCGGCGCGACGATGCGTGTGTACGACAGCTCATAACTGGCGATTTCCAGTTTCGCTTGCGCGCGTTTCAAGCCACCTTCAGCCCCGTCACGTTGCGCCGCGAGAATGTCGACCTGCTTGCGCTCCGCCGCCAGCACCGCCGTGGCATTGGTCAATTGCGCGCTGGCCTGATCGATGCGCGTGCGGGCCTGCTGTGCATTTTGCACCGTACCCGCACCGACCCCGGCGAGGTGGTTGTAGCGATTCAATTCGTGTTCGGCAAACGCCATTTCCGCCTTGGCCGAAATCACTTTTGCTTGCGCCTGGGCGATCACCGAGGCTTGACGCTCCAGAGTCGCCCGGGCGTTTTGCAGTTGCGCCTGCGCCACCAGCGATTCGGCTGCGGCGGCCTCAGCGGCGGCGCGCAGATCACGGTCATCGATCAGCGCCAGCAACTGACCGGCCTTGACCTGCTGGTTGTCCTCCACCAGCACTTGCTTGATGAAACCGGCAACGCGCGGCACCACCAGCGTGTAGTCCGCCGAGACGTAAGCGTCATTGGTGCTCTGCTGCGTGCGCTGGCCGAACAGGTTGGGCGAAAGCAGATAAACCAGAACGCCCAGCGTGATCACGACCGCAACGCCCACGGCCACTTTTTGCTTTGATTGAGTCGTCATAAAAACCTTCAGTTTCAGTGGAGCATTCAGGTCGGTGCGCGCGGGGGATAGATCCGCGTCGGCAGCCAGAAAATCAACAGGATCAGCGCTACGGCGACACCGGCCATGCACAGGTAAAGATCCGAAGCGGCGAGCACCACGGCTTGCTCATGCAGGCGACGGGCAAGGCCCGGAGTGTCGCTATCGACCAGAGGCGAATTGCCGAGACGGTCCACCAGCATCGTCGAGTGAAAGTGCAGACGCTGGGTGGTCAAGGTTTCCAGCACCCCGGTGGCGATGACTGCCGCCAGGCCTTTCACGGTGTTGAACCAGGCCGACGCGAACGGCCCGTCCATGGGTTGAATGCTGCCGGTCGAGAGCATCAACAGCGGCAACACCGCCATCGGTTGGCCGAATATCTGCAGCAGTTGCAGCACATAGAAATCGTCGCGAATCCACGCCGAGGTCAGCTGCGAACCGCCCATGCAGGACAGCGTCAACATGCTCAGGCCGATCCCCAGCACCCAACGGCAGTCAACCCAACGCAAGTTGCACAGCGCCGCCACCAACGGCAGCGCGATCAACTGGGGCAATGCTGCAATCAGCGTGATCGGTGCGGTTTGCACCGGGCGGTATCCCTGAACCTGTGCCAGATAGCTCGACGGAATAATCACCACCGCCAGCAACACCACCAGCACCCCGGCCAGGGTGATCAGGGCAAACGACAGGTTGCGGATGCCGAGCATCTGCATCTTGAAAAACGGAATCGGCTGCGACCACTCGTTGATCAGAAACAGCACCAGCAACAGCACCCCGCCCACCAGCAAACCGCAGATCAAACTCGACTCGAACCAGTCCAGCCGATTGCCCTGCAGAATGCCGATCACCAGCATGCAAATCGCCGGGAACCCCAGCAGCAGACCGCGCCAGTTGAACTGCTTGAAGCGCTCCAGGCGCAGCGGATCCTGAGGTATGCCATAGCCCACCGCGACCATGGCAATCAGGCACGGCACGACGATTTGCCAGAAGGTCCATTGCCAACCGACATATTCTGTCCAGAGCCCGGCCAGCGGCGTGCCCAGTCCGGGGCCGAAGGTGGCCGTCAGGGTGTAACCGGCCAAACCGTAGAGCTTGACGTTGGCCGGCAGAAATCGCAGGGCGACGGTCATCAGCATCGGCGGCAGTGCCCCGCCGGCCAGGCCTTGCAAAGTACGCAGTACCAACAGGCTTTCGTAGTTCGGCGCCAGCGGGCACAGCACCCCCAACAGGGTGAATGCACTGATCGCGTACAGGGTGAAGCGCCGCAACGAAAACGTCACCGAGCACCACGGGGCAAACGCCGCCGCGGCCACCGAAGTCGCAGCGTAACTGGCGACCAGCCAGGTGCCCTCGTCATAGCCGATGGCCAGGGCGCCCCGGATATCCGCCAGGGCGACTTTGGTCACCATCTCGTTCAGGCCGGAGACCAACACAGCCAGCAACACGCCCACCAGGCCAATGATAAGCCGTGGGCCAAACACCATCGGCGCAGCCGCTGTCATGGGCGCAGCCAAAGGCGCCGAGGCCGTCAGGGAGGTCATCGGTGTACAACTCCGAAAAAAGAAGGTGGCAGTCTACGAACGCTCATCGCTGACGAAAACTGACTTATCGGCAATTTATAAGTGCGTCGGACGCAGCATTTGAACCACGTCAATCAAGCGATAGCGATCACGGCCTCATCAGGAAAATGACGGAAAAAACTAACACCGCCGCGTCAGCGCAACCACCATCCATAGGTGTTAATGGCCCTTGCGGCCATCAAGGCTGAGCGGCCAGCCACGTCTCGTCGCAGCAGGCTTTCAGGGTTTCTCGCAGCCAGCGATGGGCGGGATCGTTGTCGAAGCGTGGATGCCAGGCTTGGCTGAGCACGATGGTGGGCAGCGGGATGGGCAGGGTGAACGAACGCAACTTCAGCCCCAATCGGCGCACGCTCAACAGCGTCTCCCGGGGCACCGGCAGAATCAGGTCGGAATCGGGCAAGGCGAACATCGCCGCATGAAAACTCGGCGCGATCACCGCCACCCGCCGCTCCAGCCCCAAGGCGTTGAGTGCCGCATCGATCGGCCCGCGGGCGATACCGCGCCGGGACATGCTGATATGCGAGTAACCGGCAAAACGTTCGGCGGTGATTTCCTGATCGAGCAAGGGATGATCCTCGCGCACCAGGCCGACAAACTGGGTGGAAAACAGATTCTGCACTTTCACTTCCGGCATCAGCGGCCGATTGTTGCTGACGCTCAGATCGATGCGGCCCTCGCGCAATGCTTCGTCATCGCCGTCGCCCTCCGGGGCGAAACGCAATTCGCAATGCGGGGCCTGGCGCTCCATGGTGTCGAACAGCTTGCCGCCGTAGATGCCGATGAAAAAGTCGTTGGCCCGAATGCTGAAGCGCCGCCGCAAACTGCCCAGGTCCACCACGCGGGCCGAGTGGAACAACTGCGCGGCCTGCTCCACCACATCGCGCACCTGTTCGCGCAACTCCAGCGCCTTGGGCGTAGGCACCAGACCGCGCCCGGCGCGCACCAGGATCGGATCACCGATCGCCTCGCGAACCCGCGTCAATGTTCGACTCATCGCCGCCGGGCTCAGATTCATCCGCCGCGCAGCACCGACCACACTGCCCTCGTCGAGCAAGGCGTCGAGGGCGACCAAAAGGTTCATGTCGGGCAGTTGCATGGCGAGCACTCGTTTCTGGTCTTGGTTGATTCAGACGCAATGCTAGCAAACAACCACTGGATGTGGTGCAGGCCAGACCCGGCCTCATCGCGAGCAAGCTTTGCTCCTACAGGAGATTTGGGTGACTGCAAGATCTGTGATCGACGACGTTCCCTGTAGGAGCAAAGCTTGCTCGCGATGGCGGCCGAACTAACCCACCTACACACAAGCAAGCCCAAAAAAACGACTCACGCCACTATCAGTTCTGATAGTTCTCAAAGCCGATTCATACGAGTAAAACTGAAGGCCTGCCCCGTTTACGTAGAGACTCCGGCATGAGCCAACCTGGTGATCAAGACGACCGCAGCCGTTCACGCAC
>NZ_RCOE01000257.1:0-2898 GCF_004321495.1 Pseudomonas sp. Sample_10 | reverse complement strand
CGACCAGTCCGCCAATGACGCTGCAGATCGGCCAGGTACGTTGATTGAGGGGGGCAGTGCCATCACTGTGAGTAGCGCAACCGGTCAACAGGCTGCCCAGCAGCAGAACCGGCAAGACGGTCCGTGTGAGATTGCTCATTTCCAAAGCTCCTGTGTCACCGGCCGATGCCGGTTACACAGGAGTAAAGACCCGCATCCGCGACTGCACAAGCCGGGGATCCGAGGGGCTTAGCGCTCGATTTTAATTTCCGTACGACGGTTTTGTGCACGACCGTCGGCAGTTTTGTTTTCGGCTACCGGCTGGCTCTCACCGGCACCGGTAACAGACACAAAGTTGCTGCGCGGCACGCCTTGCTGGATGAGGTACTCAACCACCGAATGAGCGCGTTTATCCGACAGTTTCTGGTTGTAGGAATCGCTGCCCACGCTGTCGGTATGACCGGTTACGGTCAATCGGGCAGTAGGGGCTTCCGCTTTCAAACGAGTGGCAATCTTGTCGAGTACCAGTTTGTCGGACGACGTGAGCGTTGCTTTATCGAACTGGAAGTGGACATCACGAATGACAATGGTTTCTTCCTTGACCACTACAACTTCTTCAACCACTGGAGCAGGTGCTGGTGGTGGGCAACCATCGGCATCGACCTGAACGCCTCTAGGTGTGCCCGGGCACTTGTCGCGACTGTCCGGAACACCATCGCCGTCTTCGTCGCCGTCACCGTGAACCCAGCAATAAGCGGCCGCCGTACCACCGACAACCAGCGCGCCCCAACCTGCCCACGACGAGCTCTCGGTCGCGCCGAGACCCGCACCTACGACACCACCGACCGCCGCACAGGTCGGCCAGTCGGTTTTCTGCAAACCTGCGCAACCAGTCAACACACTGGTTAGCAGAACCAGGGGTAATGCTGTCCGAACTATGCTCATCTAGTTTTCTCCTGAAGGATCGGCTTAGAACCGATTCAGGGAGTAAAGACCGGAGTTTTAATCTCCGCCAGCAATAGGCCATTGCAGTTTTGTCCCCTGTTCACGGCAGATCATCTCTTTTCAGGGAAAGCCGCTCTAGGCTCGAACTTGCGGGCAGGCTAGTCTTGGCAGACCTGACTGAGGAACTTCGATGATTGCAGCTATTTCTTCGCGCACGCCACAACAGGCGTTGGCCGCTTTGCTGGATCGTTACGCCCCTGCACGCCTGCTGCTGATCGGCGCCAGCGAATTCCCGGCGCTTGAAGCCTTCAAGCTCGCCCACCCCGACAGCTGCGTGGCGCATGCTGCGCCGGGAGCATTGCCGGCCGAACTGGCGGCGCGCCGGTTTGACCTGGCGCTGGTGGTCGATTGCCTCGAACACTTGCCCAAGCGCGATGGCCTGAATTTGCTCGGCGGCATCCGCAATCTCAACGCCAGCCGCATCGCCGTCCTCGCCGACTTACCGGCCAGCGGCTGGCAGGAGACGGACTTTTTCTCCCTGGCCCTGCAAGCCAGCGAACGCTTTCAGCGCGACGAACAGGTGCTGACCCTCTTCACCTATGATCTGCTTGACTACAAACAAGTCCCGGACTGGCTCAATTCGCGCTTTTGGGCCAATCCGGAAAACTTCGGGAAATATTGGTGGTAACGCATGAGTACATCCATTTGCCCTTGCGGTAGCGGCACCCTGCTCGACGCCTGCTGCGGTCCTTACCATGCCGGCCACCCGGCCCCTTGCGCCGAAGCCCTGATGCGCTCGCGCTATAGCGCCTATGTGCTGGGCCTGATCGACTATCTGGTGGCGACCACCCTGCCCGCCCAGCAATCAGGACTCGACCGGCAATCGATCAGCGACTGGAGTGCCCAAAGCACCTGGCTGGGCCTTGAGGTGGAAAGCTCCGAAGTGCTCGGCGGCCAGCCGGAACACGCGTTCGTGACCTTTACCGCGCGCTGGCACGACGGCAGTGGCGAGCACAGTCATCGTGAACGCTCGTCATTCGTCCAGAACGCTGGACATTGGTACTTCATCGATCCCACCGTACCACTGGACATCGGTCGCAACGATCCATGCCCTTGCGCCAGCGGGCAGAAGTTCAAGAAATGCTGCTCGGGCTATTTCGGCGCTTGAGGTGACCGCAAAAGATCGCAGCCTTCGCCAGCTCCTGCACGGGATTGCCTGCACACTGCAGGAGTGGCCGAAGGCTGCGATCCTTTAACGACTAGACTGGGGTTCAAGGGAGAAGAACGACCATGATCACCCGGCGATTCGCACAATGTCTGCTCATGCTTGCCCTTTGTCTGGGGCTCGGCGGCTGTGCGTCCTGGTTCGCCAGCGATGAGCCAGACCCCGAAGTGCACCTGACCCGGGTGGAAGTGGTGCGCGCCAAACTGCTGGAGCAACGCTTCGTGTTGCACTTTCGCATTGATAACCGTAGCGAAAACGAGCTGACCGTACGCGGTATGGAATACCGCATTCATTTGGGCGACATCCTGCTGGTCGATGGCGAGCATGAACACTGGATCAGCATCGGCCCCAAGGCCAGCCGTTTTTACAAAGTGCCGATCCGCACCAACCTGTGGCCCAAGGTCAGAGACCTGGTCAAACAGTTGAAAAACTCCGAGCAAGGCATTCCCTATCGCCTCGAAGGTGAAATGGAAACCGGTTTATTCATCGCCCACTACGTGCACCTGGAGCGCAATGGCGTGATAATCCCCGCCGATCTAATTCCGGAGTAACCCCGATGACCCAGCAACCCCATGTCCACGGCCCTGACTGCAACCACGATCATGACCATCATGATCACGACCATGGTCATGTACACGGCCCGAATTGCGGCCACGCCCACCAGGAACCGGTGCGCAATGCCTTGAAAGACGTTGGCCGCAACGACCCTTGCCCATGCGGCAACGGCAAGAAATTCAAGAAGTGCCACG
>NZ_RCOE01000227.1:16038-19032 GCF_004321495.1 Pseudomonas sp. Sample_10 | reverse complement strand
ATCAGCGACTACGTCTTCCACCTGCTGCGCAACGCCCGCACCCTGCGCCCCGGCGTCGAGCCGAAGATCGTGGTGTGCTGGGGCGGCCACTCGATCAACACCGAAGAATACAAATACACCAAGAAAGTCGGCCATGAACTGGGCCTGCGCAGCCTCGACGTCTGCACCGGTTGTGGCCCTGGCGTGATGAAAGGCCCGATGAAAGGCGCCACCATCGCCCACGCGAAACAGCGTATCCATGGCGGTCGTTACCTTGGCCTGACCGAACCGGGGATCATCGCCGCCGAGGCGCCGAACCCGATCGTCAACGAACTGGTGATCCTGCCAGATATCGAAAAACGTCTGGAAGCCTTCGTCCGCGTCGGCCACGGCATCATCATATTCCCGGGCGGTGCCGGTACGGCGGAAGAATTTCTCTACCTGCTCGGCATCCTGATGCACCCGGACAACGCAGGCCTGCCCTTCCCGGTCATCCTCACCGGCCCCAAACACGCCGCACCGTACCTGGAGCAACTCGACGCCTTCGTCGGCGCCACCCTCGGTGAGGACGCCAAGCAGCATTATCAGATCATCATCGATGACCCGGCAGAAGTCGCCCGGCAGATGACTCTGGGCCTCAAAGCGGTCAAGCAGTTCCGCCGCGAGCGCAACGACGCGTTCCACTTCAACTGGTTGCTGAAAATCGACGAAGGCTTCCAGCGCCCGTTCGACCCAACCCACGAAAACATGGCCAACCTCAAACTGAGCCGCGACCTGCCAGCCCACGAACTGGCCGCCAACCTGCGCCGCGCGTTCTCAGGCATCGTCGCCGGCAACGTCAAGGACAAGGGCATTCGCCTGATCGAACAACACGGCCCCTACCAGATCCGCGGTGACGCCGCGATCATGCAGCCGCTGGACCTGCTGCTCAAAGCCTTCGTTGCCCAACACCGGATGAAACTCCCGGGTGGCGCGGCTTATGTGCCGTGTTATCGCGTGGTTGCCTGACTCAAGCAATAGACCCAAGCCGAAGCCTTGGCTTCGGCTTGTTGTCTTTGTGGCCACAGAACGCCTGAATGCAATGCCGGGTCGGCCACTCCTCCTGTAGGAGCAAGGCTTGCCCGCGATGACGTAGTATCAGTCGACATCACTGTGGGTTGTCCCACCGTCATCGCGGGCAAGCCTTGCTCCTACAAGGGCGATACGGCAAAAAGCTTCACCGTTGCCCAAAAATGCACAACCGACGAAGAACAAGAGAATCGATTCATGGACCACGTCAACCACATCCTGATCGTTGATGATGACCGCGAAATTCGCGAACTGGTGGGCAACTACCTGAAAAAGAACGGCCTGCGCACCACCATGGTCGCCGACGGCCGGCACATGCGCAGCTTCCTCGAAACCAATCAGGTCGACCTGATCGTCCTCGATATCATGCTGCCCGGCGATGACGGCCTGGTCCTGTGCCGCGAACTGCGCTCAGGCAAACACAAAGCCACGCCCATCCTGATGCTCACTGCGCGCAATGACGAGACCGACCGCATACTCGGCCTGGAAATGGGCGCCGACGACTACCTGACCAAACCCTTCGCCGCCCGGGAACTGCTGGCCAGGATCAACGCTGTTCTGCGCCGTACCCGGATGCTGCCACCCAACCTATTAGTCACTGAAACCGGCCGCCTGCTCGGTTTCGGCCGCTGGCGCCTGGATACCACCGCCCGTCACCTGCTGGATGAAGACGATACTCTGGTCGCCCTCAGTGGCGCCGAGTACCGATTGCTTCGCGTGTTCCTCGACCACCCGCAACGGGTGCTGAGCCGAGATCAACTGCTCAACCTGACCCAGGGCCGCGATGCCGACCTGTTCGACCGTTCCATCGACTTGCTGGTCAGCCGCTTGCGCCAGCGACTCAAGGACGATTCACGGGAGTCGACCTACATCAAGACGGTACGCAGCGAGGGCTATGTTTTTTCCTACCCGGTGGAAATGCTCGATGCGCAGGTATAAGCGTTAACCGAGGGTTTTGTATCCGTTTGTATAAGATACTTCCCGGGATACGTAAAAGCCGATTTCGAGCGTTTCAGGCACACATCAGCGATACACCCCGGCGTTTAACTGTGAACACCAGATAGCACGAGCTACTGACCCCCTCACACTTAAGCGCACGGAGAATTACCCATGATCAACTTCTCGAAAGTTTCGTCCCTGGCACTCGGCCTCGCATTGGTGGGCGGTCTTGGCCTGTCGAACCTGGCATCGGCGAATACGTCGAATACCGTTTCCCACAGCCAGATCCAGTCGCTACTGGCAGAAGGCGGTTCGGACCGGTTGCAACAAAATCGCGTGGCCGAAGGGGGTTCTGATCGCCTGATCCAGAACCGCGTGGCCGAAGGGGGTTCTGACCGACTGATCCAGAATCGCGTAGCCGAAGGGGGTGCCGATCGCCTGCAAGAACTGCGCGAACGCGTCGCCTCGATCCCGAGCAACGCCGTGCGCGGTGGCGTAATCGTCGCCGAAAATCGCGCCGAGTTCGGCTCCAAGTATCAGCGCTACTGATCGCGACTGACCTGACAACACAGTCCCTGTGGGAGCTAGCGCCCACAGGGCTGCCGCATCATCGCCGAAAGATCATTGTTCTCGATAACGACTATGCGTCAGGGTGTTTTCTCATCGCGATGCTCCAGCACTACAGTGGCCACATCTTCTCCCCACACTCTGGAGCAACACCATGAAAAGCATCATCGGTCTTGGATTCGCCCTCTCGGTTCTCGGCGCTACTTCCGCCATCGCCGCCCCACACGCGACTGCGCCAGCCGTTGCAGCAGCCAAAGTCAGCCAACCGGCCACGCTGAACGTGAACACCGTCGGCGTTGACCAGAAAGACAACCAGGCGAGCAAGCTCTATGTCGCAGAGAACCGCCCCGAGTTCGGCTCCAAATATCAGCGTTATTGATCAACGGCCTTGGGCTGCTTGAAACAGGAAACCCCGCCAAACAAGCGGGGTTTCTTCATTTG
>NZ_RCOE01000227.1:0-16028 GCF_004321495.1 Pseudomonas sp. Sample_10 | reverse complement strand
CCTTGGGCTGCTTGAAACAGGAAACCCCGCCAAACAAGCGGGGTTTCTTCATTTGTGGTGTGTGGTGTGTGGTGTGTGGTGTGGCGAGCGAGCTCTATGTCCCCTGAGTTCGGCTCCAAATATCAGCGTTATTGATCAACAACCTTGGGCTGCTTGAAACAGGAAACCCCGCCAAACAAGCGGGGTTTCTTCATTTGTGGTGTGTGGTGTGTGGTGTGTGGTGTGGCGAGCGAGCTCTATGTCCCCTGAGTTCGGCTCCAAATATCAGCGTTATTGATCAACAACCTTGGGCTGCTTGAAACAGGAAACCCCGCCAAACAAGCGGGGTTTCTTCATTTGTGGTGTGTGTGGTGTGGCGAGCGAGCTTGCTCGCGCTGGGCGCGCAGCGGCCCCAGGTTTTGTGAGCGCTACGCACTCAAGCGTGAGAAAGCTCGCTCGCCACAGCGTCATTCCCCGAGCATTTGCGATGTCACCAGACGAGCGGCTAGGGCCTTGGCCTGGCTTGCGACGTCAGTGACCGCCGTACTTTCCCACCACATCCCGCGCAATGGCGGCCCCATGGCGAACAACCGCTCAGCAGTCCGCCCTTCGGCGTCCAGCAGCGCACCGTCTGCTTCGGCGGCAATTCCCAGCGCCAATGGCCCGGGCCGAATCAGCCCACGTGCCAGCAATTGCTGGGGCAATGGCCGCGCCACCCGCCGCCAGTCGTACTCGATGCCGCTGGAGTTGATCAACGCCGCGCCACTGACGACAACCGTTTGCGCTTCACCTCTGCGACGAATACGAATGCTCACGCCACCGTTCGCAGCAGGCTCCAGCCCTTTGAACGATGCGGCTTGAATCCGCAACCGCCCTTCCCCGTGCAAGCGCTCCACCAGTTCGGCGCTCAGGGGTGGCGAGCGGTGGTGATGGCTTTCCCACCATGGTCGCACGTGGCGAACAAACTGTCGGCGCTGCACATCGGTCGCCTGATTCCACAAGCGACCGATATGCGCGCGCACCGTATCCAGCGGCGCTTGCCAGTCGATGCCCTGGGCGATGGCTTCGCGGCAATGTCGACGCAGTTCGCGCATCAACTGGCGAGGTGTGCGGATACTGTGGTCCTGCGCGAGAAAATCCACCCAGGCCGGTGGTTGCCGCCGCACGTGGGGCAGCAAGCCGTGACGGGAAAACACCTCGATCGGCCCGCGATGCCCGGCCTGTTCCAACGACACCACGGCATCGACCATGGTCAGGCCAGAGCCGATGATCAGCACTGTCGACTGTGGATCGAGCTGCTGCATCGCCGCCACATCCCACGGATCGAGCGCCGCCGCGTTCAAGCCACTGGATTGGGTTTGCGGTGTGCGCGCGGCGGGGAACATTCCGGTGGCGAGCACCGCGAACGAGCCCTGCAAGCGCTGGCCGTCGCTCAAATGCAAACGCACCGATTGCGCATCGGTTTGCAGATCCACCACCTCGGCGCGCACATGTTCGACCGTCGAACCGTGCAGAGCGCCCACCACCTGCGCCTCGGCCAGACGCTGCTGCACATACAGGCCGAATATCCCCCGCGGCGGGAACAATTCACTGATCGGCACAGGCTGCTCATCCGATTCCGGCCAGCCACCGGCGGCAATGTATTCGGTCAGCCATTGGGTCAGGTCATCGGCGTTGTCCGGGTCGACGCTCATGCGCGCGGCGTTGCCGTTGAGCGTATGGCCCAGCTCCACAGCGCTGTAGGCCTCGCCGCGGCCCAGTTCGGCGCGCGGTTCGATCACCAGCAAGTTGCGCTTGCCCGGCAGACGCAACAACTGCGCCGCCAACATCGCGCCGCTGAGGCCACCACCGATGATCAGGATGTCCGCGTGACGGATGGCGTCGGGTGCCTGTCCGCTTTGGGTTTCACTCATGCCGTTCTCACTGTTCCCTGTTTACCTGAGTAGACATCATGCAATTCGCCTTGACCAGCAACTCGCTGACGCCACTGGACTGGCTCAAATCACCACGTTACGCACGAACCGCACCGCCACCGATCCATCGTTGCGATAGGAATGCGGTTGGTTACTGGAGAACATGAAAAACTCACCAGCGGCGATCGTGTGCGGTACATCGCCCACCATCACGGTGAGGCAACCTTCGAAGACGTAGAACTGCTCGCTCCAGCCATCGGCATCCGGCTCCGACGGATAATGCTCGCCCGGTTCAAGGCGCCATTCCCACAGTTCGACTTCTCGGGTGGCATTGGCCTTGGCCAGCAATACGGCCTTGCTGCCAGGGATCGTACCGGCCCAGGCCAGTTCGTTGATGCGGCTATGGTCGCGGGCATCGGGCGCCTGGATCAGATCGCTGAACGCCACGTCCAACGCCTCGGCCACACGGTCGAGCGTGGTCAGGCTGACGTTCTTTTCACCGGCTTCGATAGCCACCAGCATGCGGCGGCTGACACCGGACTTTTCCGCCAAAGCACTCTGGCTCATGTCGGCGGCATGACGCAGACGTCGAACGTTCTGGCTGACGTGCTGGAGGACCGAAGCCCGTTGCGTGGAATCTTTGTGCACTATATTGCTCACTTGATGGTGCTGCGCAGTATACTGCCCAACTTCCGGCGCATTGTGCGTCCCCCTCAGGTAGCACGCAAGATCATGACGTCGGCGAACACCTCTCAGAATTCCTCCCGCTTCCTTCGGCTCAGCAAGGCCGAATGCGTACTGGTGTTGATCACCATGGTCTGGGGCGGGACCTTTTTGCTGGTCCAGCATGCGATGACCGTCAGCGGTCCGATGTTTTTCGTCGGCCTGCGCTTTGCCGCTGCCGCCATCATCGTCGCCTTGTTCTCCTGGCGCAGCCTGCGACAACTTACTTTGTTCGAACTCAAGGCCGGCGCCTTTATCGGCGTGGCAATCATGCTCGGTTACGGCTTGCAGACCGTTGGCTTGCAGAGTATTCCCAGCAGCCAGTCGGCGTTCATTACTGCGCTTTACGTGCCTTTTGTGCCATTGCTGCAATGGCTGGTGCTGGGCCGTCGACCGGGGCTGATGCCGAGCATCGGGATCATGTTGGCGTTTACCGGATTGATGCTGCTGTCGGGGCCTTCCGGCGCTGAGCTGAATTTCAGCCCCGGTGAAATTGCCACATTGATCAGCGCGATTGCCATTGCGGCGGAGATCATTCTGATCAGCAACTTTGCCGGCCAGGTCGATGTTAAACGCGTGACGGTAGTGCAACTGGCAGTCACTTCCCTGCTGTCGTTCCTGATGGTGGTGCCGACCCAGGAACATATTCCGGACTTCTCCTGGCTACTGTTGTGCAGCGCCTTGGGGTTGGGCGCGGCAAGTGCGGCGATCCAGGTGGCGATGAACTGGGCACAGAAGAGCGTTTCGCCGACCCGCGCCACGTTGATTTATGCCGGCGAGCCGGTGTGGGCCGGGATTGTCGGCCGCATTGCCGGGGAACGTTTGCCGGCAATTGCACTGCTGGGAGCCGGGTTGATTGTGGCGGCGGTGATTGTCAGTGAGTTAAAGACCAAGGGTAAGGCGGCTGTTGAAATCGAGGACGATCTGGACCGCGAAGCGGAGCATTGATCGTTCTCACGCTTTGCGTGGGAATGCAGCCCGGGACGCTCCGCGTCCCTTTACAGCCGGACGCGGAGCGTCCGTTGAGGCATTCCCACGCAGAGCATGGGAACGATCGGCAAAGCTGTTGCTTGAAACCATGTGAAACAGGCTTTTTCCGTCTACCTTGTAGGATTCTGCGACAGCTTGGCGTTTGGTGATCCGGGAGCTGGCACGTATGATGCTTCACAAACTTCCGCAGATTAGAAGCCTATGTCCCTGATAGTTCTACTGCTTCTGCCTTTCATGGGCAGCTGTCTGGCAGCAGTGCTGCCACACAATGCGCGTAATACCGAATCGCTGCTGGCTGGCCTGGTTGCCCTGATCGGCACCGTCCAGGTCGCCCTCCTGTACCCGCAAATCGCCGATGGCGGCGTGATCCGTGAAGAATTCTTCTGGCTGCCGAGCCTGGGGCTGAATTTCGTCCTGCGCATGGACGGTTTTGCCTGGCTGTTTTCGATGCTGGTGCTGGGCATCGGCGCGCTGGTGTCGCTGTACGCCCGTTACTACATGTCGCCGGATGATCCGGTGCCACGGTTCTTCGCGTTTTTCCTGGCGTTCATGGGGGCCATGCTTGGGCTGGTGATCTCGGGCAACCTGATCCAGATGGTATTTTTCTGGGAGCTGACCAGCCTCTTCTCATTCCTGTTGATCGGCTACTGGCACCACCGCGCCGATGCGCGGCGTGGCGCCTACATGGCGTTGATGGTCACCGGCGCCGGCGGATTGTGCCTGCTGGCGGGGGTCATGTTGCTCGGCCATGTGGTCGGCAGCTATGACCTGGACAAGGTCCTGGCCGCCGGCGATCTGATTCGCGCACATGCCCTCTACCCTATCCTGCTCCCCCTGATCCTGATCGGCGCACTGAGCAAAAGTGCGCAGTTCCCCTTCCACTTCTGGCTGCCCCACGCCATGGCGGCGCCGACACCGGTGTCGGCCTATCTGCACTCGGCGACGATGGTCAAGGCCGGTGTGTTTCTGCTGGCGCGGCTGTGGCCTTCGCTGTCCGGCAGTGAAGAATGGTTCTACATCGTCAGCGGCGCCGGGGCCTGCACCCTGTTGCTCGGTGCCTACTGCGCGATGTTCCAGAACGACCTCAAGGGTCTGCTGGCCTATTCGACCATCAGCCATCTGGGCCTGATCACCCTGCTGCTCGGCCTGAACAGCCCGCTGGCCGCCGTCGCCGCGGTGTTCCACATTCTCAACCACGCCACGTTCAAGGCCTCATTGTTCATGGCCGCCGGGATCATCGACCACGAAAGCGGCACCCGCGACATTCGTAAACTCAGCGGCCTGGTCAAACTGATTCCGTTTACCGCAACCCTGGCCATGGTCGCCAGCGCCTCCATGGCCGGCGTGCCATTGCTCAACGGCTTTCTCTCGAAGGAAATGTTCTTCGCCGAAACCGTGTTCATCAACGCCACGGCCTGGGTCGAAGCGACGTTGCCGATCGTCGCGACCATCGCCGGGACCTTCAGCGTCGCCTACTCCCTGCGCTTCACCGTGGATGTGTTCTTCGGCCCGCCCGCCACCGATTTGCCCCACACCCCGCACGAGCCGCCGCGCTGGATGCGCGCGCCGGTCGAGCTGCTGGTGTTCACTTGCCTGGTGGTCGGGATCTTCCCCGCGCAAGTGGTCGGCCCGTTGCTGGCGGCGGCGGCGCAGCCGGTGGTTGGCGGTCAATTGCCGGAGTACAGCCTGGCCATCTGGCATGGCCTGAACGCGCCGATGATCATGAGCCTGATCGCCATGTCCTGTGGTGTGCTGCTCTACCTGCTGTTGCGCGACCAGCTCAAGCGCGGTCGCTTCAGCCATCCGCCGCTGGTGGGTCGATTGAACGGCAAGCGCCTGTTCGAACTGACGCTGGTGCTCAAGATGCACATGGCCCGGCGCCTGGAACGGCGCATCAGCACCAAGCGACTGCAAACCCAATTGTTCCTGATGGTGCTGGCCGCCGTGTTGGCCGGGTTGATACCGATGCTGCACAGCAGCTTGAGCTGGGGCGACCGGCCGAAGATTCCGGGTTCGATCGTATTCGTCATCCTCTGGTTGCTGGCGATTGCCTGCGCGCTTGGCGCGGCGTATCAGGCCAAGTATCACCGGCTTGCGGCCCTGACCATGGTCAGTGTCTGCGGTCTGATGACCTGTGTGACTTTCGTCTGGTTCTCGGCGCCGGACCTGGCCCTGACACAACTGGTGGTCGAAGTGGTGACCACGGTGCTGATCCTGCTGGGCCTGCGCTGGTTGCCGCGACGGATCGAAGAGGTTTCGCCACTGCCGAGCAGCCTGCGCAAGGCGCGCATCCGGCGTATCCGTGACCTGTTGCTGTCGATCGTGGTCGGCGGCGGCATGGCGTTGCTGTCGTACGCGATGCTGACGCGCCAGACACCCAACGACATTTCTTCGTTCTACCTCAGCCGAGCCTTGCCCGAAGGTGGCGGCAGCAACGTGGTCAACGTCATGCTGGTGGACTTCCGCGGCTTCGATACCCTCGGCGAAATCACCGTACTGGCGGCCGTGGCGCTGACGGTGTTCGCCCTGCTGCGGCGGTTCCGCCCACCGAAAGAAAGCCTGCAATTGCCCGCTCAACAGCGTTTGCTCGCGCCTGACGTGGTCACCGACCTGGTCAACCCGCGTCACGCCAGCGACACCGCGCTCGGTTTCATGATGGTGCCGGCGGTGCTGGTGCGCCTGTTGCTGCCGATTGCGCTGGTGGTGTCGTTCTACCTGTTCATGCGTGGGCACAACCAACCGGGCGGCGGCTTTGTTGCCGGGCTGGTGATGTCGGTGGCGTTCATCCTGCAATACATGGTTGCCGGCACCCAGTGGGTCGAGGCGCAAATGAGCCTGCGGCCGCTGCGCTGGATGAGTGTCGGCTTGCTGTTCGCCACGCTCACCGGGCTTGGTGCGATGGTGGTCGGCTATCCGTTCCTGACCACGCATACCTGGCATTTCGACCTGCCGCTACTGGGCGATATTCACCTCGCCAGCGCACTGTTCTTCGACGTTGGCGTGTATGCGGTGGTGGTCGGTTCGACGCTGTTGATCCTCACAGCGCTGGCGCACCAATCGGTCCGCGGTCACAAAACCGCGGCCCAGCCGAAACCCGTCGCCATCAAGGAGGCCGTCTGATGGAAGAAGTCATCGCAATCGCCATCGGCGTCCTGGCCGCGTCCGGCGTCTGGTTGATCCTGCGTCCACGGACGTTCCAGGTGGTCATGGGTCTGTGCCTGCTGTCCTACGGCGTCAACCTGTTCATCTTCAGCATGGGCAGCCTGTTCATCGGCAAAGAGCCGATCATCAAGGACGGCGTACCGCAGGACCTGCTGCACTACACCGATCCCTTGCCGCAAGCGCTGGTGCTGACGGCGATTGTCATCAGTTTCGCCATGACCGCGCTGTTTCTGGTGGTTTTGCTGGCCTCCCGGGGCCTGACCGGCACCGACCATGTGGATGGCCGGGAGCCTAAAGAATGAATGCAATGACGCACCTGATCGCCGCGCCCATCCTGCTACCGCTGCTGACCGCCGCGATCATGCTGATGCTCGGCGAGAAACATCGCCCGCTCAAAGCCAAAATCAATCTGTTTTCCAGCCTGCTCGGACTCGGCATCTCCGTTCTGCTGCTGCAATGGACGCAAACCACTGACGTACCCGGCTCCATCGGCGTGTACCTGCCGGGTAACTGGCAAGTGCCGTTCGGCCTGGTGCTGGTGGTCGATCGTCTGTCTGCGTTGATGCTGGTGCTCACCGGGATCATCGGCGTCTGCGCCCTGCTGTTCGCCATGGCTCGCTGGGACAGCGCCGGCTCGAGCTTCCACGCGCTGTTCCAGATTCAGTTGATGGGCTTGTATGGCGCGTTCCTCACGGCGGACCTGTTCAACCTGTTCGTGTTCTTCGAGGTGCTGCTGGCCGCTTCTTATGGCCTGATGCTGCATGGGTCGGGGCGGGCGCGGGTGTCTTCGGGGTTGCATTACATCTCGATCAACCTATTGGCCTCGACCCTGTTCCTGATCGGTGCAGCGCTGATCTACGGTGTCACCGGTACCCTGAACATGGCGGACCTGGCACTGAAAATCCCGCTGGTAGCGCAAGCCGATCGCGGACTGCTGCATGCCGGCGCGGGGATTCTGGCGGTAGCGTTCCTGGCCAAGGCCGGCATGTGGCCGTTGAACTTCTGGCTGGTGCCGGCGTATTCATCGGCGAGCGCGCCGGTCGCCGCGATGTTTGCGATCATGACCAAGGTCGGCATCTATACCCTGCTGCGCCTGTGGACGCTGCTGTTTTCCGGACAGGCCGGAGCGTCGGCGTACTTCGGTGGTGACTGGCTGATCTACGGCGGCATGGCGACTATCATTTGCGCAGCGGTGGCGATCATTGCCGCGCAGCGCCTGGAACGCATGGCCAGCCTGAGCATTCTGGTGTCGGCGGGGATTCTGCTGTCGGCCATTGGCTTCGCCCAGCCCAACCTGATTGGCGCGGCATTGTTTTATCTGGTCAGTTCGACCCTGGCCTTGAGCGCATTGTTCTTGCTGGCCGAGTTGATCGAACGTTCGCGCTCGGCCAACGAAATCCCGCTGGAGGATGAAAACGAGATGCTGCCGCGGCCGCTGGAATCGCTGCATCCGGCCAAAGGCATCAACCTCGACGACGACCGCAAAGCCGTGGTCGGCCAAGTGATTCCATGGACCATGGCATTTCTCGGCCTGAGCTTCATCGCCTGCGCCTTGCTGATCATCGGCATGCCGCCGCTGTCCGGGTTCATCGGTAAACTGAGCCTGCTCAGCGCCCTGCTCAATCCCATGGGTTTGGGCAATGGCAGTGAAGCGCCGATCTCGAATGCCGCATGGGGTTTGCTGGCATTGCTGATTCTTTCCGGGCTGGCCTCGCTGCTGGCTTTTTCGCGGCTGGGCATCCAGCGTTTCTGGACCCCGGCAGAACGGCCATCGCCCGTGCTGCGGCGCTTGGAGTGCGTGCCGATTTTCGCCCTGCTGGGGTTGAGCATTGCGCTGACCTTCCAGGCCGAGCCGCTGTTGCGTTATACCCAGGCAGCCGCCCACGCCTTGAACAACCCTCAGCAGTACGTGATGGCCGTGCTCGGCACCCGCGCGGTGCCAAGTCCGCAAGCCAGGGCTGCGCTGCTGGAGGTTCAACCATGAAGCGTCTGTTTCCTGCGCCGTGGTTGTCACTGGCGCTGTGGCTGTTGTGGCTGGCGCTGAACCTGTCGATGAGCCCCGGCAACCTGCTGCTGGGCGCCGTGCTTGGGGTCTGTGCGCCACTGATGATGCGCAAGTTGCGCCCGCTGCCGATCCGCATTCGCCGACCGGGGGTGATCCTGCGCCTGTTCCTGGTGGTGGGGCGTGATGTTCTGACGTCCAACCTGTCCGTGGCCTGGGGCGTGCTGACTGCCGGCCGCCGTCCGCCCCGCTCACACTTCGTGAAAGTGCCGCTGGACCTGCGCGATGCCAATGGCCTGGCCGCGCTGTCGATGATCTGCACCGTGGTGCCCGGCACAGTCTGGTCGGAACTGGCGCTGGACCGCAGCATTTTGTTGCTGCACGTTTTCGATATGGATGACGAAGCGCAGTTCATTGAACACTTCAAGGTGACTTACGAGCGCCCGCTGATGGAGATCTTCGAATGAGTCCCCTGCTGTCGAACGCGATTTTGCTCAGCCTGTTCCTGTTTTCCGTGGCGATGATCCTTACGCTTATCCGCCTGTTCAAAGGTCCGTCAGCCCAGGATCGGGTTCTGGCGCTGGATTATCTGTACATCATCGCGATGCTGATGATGCTGACCCTGGGCATTCGCTATGCCAGTGACACGTATTTTGAAGCGGCGCTGTTGATCGCGCTGTTTGGCTTCGTCGGCTCGTTTGCCCTGGCGAAATTCCTGCTGCGCGGCGAGGTGATCGAATGAACGCAGAACTGTCTCTCTGGGTGGAAATTCCGGTGGCTATCCTGCTGGTGCTCGGCGGCCTGTTCGCGCTGATCGGCGCCACGGGATTACTGCGCATGAAGGATTACTTCCAGCGTATGCATCCGCCGGCCCTGGCTTCGACGTTGGGCGCATGGTGCGTGGCCTTGGCTTCGATCATCTACTTTTCGGCGTTGAAGTCCACGCCGGTGCTGCACGCCTGGCTGATCCCGATCCTGCTGGCGATCACCGTTCCGGTCACGACATTGTTACTGGCGCGAGCGGCGCTCTTTCGCAAGCGCATGGCCGGGGATGATGTGCCGGCCGAGGTTTCGAGTCGGCGGACGGAAAACACATAGGAGCGAGCCTACAGGTTGGCTGTTCAGATCCAGGCCACCGCCAACAGCCCGCCTCCCAACACCACGCACAACGGCGAGTAGACCCAGGTATCCCACCGGGCAAACCTGGAACCTTTTATCTCCTTGAAAAAACCCACCAGCTCCGAATCGCCAATGGCCCGGGCGAACAGCAACAGCGCAACTGCACTGATGACCCACTGCAACACTTGATGGTGCACCTGCGGCAACCACCAGCCGACTCGCAAACACACCAACAGGGCTATCACCATCAAGGCTGCCGCCACCATTAGCGTGAGCCAGCCTCGCGGCTTGAAGGCCGGGCGCATTGGCTTGCCGCCTTCCTGAGGCACTTGAGGAACGGCCGCCACCGACGCCCATTCGCCGCCGAACGCCCAATAAACGTGTACCAGAGCAATCACCGCAAATATCGTCACCAGCCATTGAGCCAACGCAAAGGTCATGGTTGAAGATCCTTGAAAGGGATTTGGTCAAATCATCCTAGCCGGCTTTTCTTGATGTGCACGACCGCTGGTACGCAAGCTGATAAACGAGGGGGCAACACGCAACTTTCAAAAAGCTTTGCGAACAAGCCCACGTCCACTTCAGATCCAGGTCGACGCAATTTCTGGTCCCCTGAAACCAATGTGGGAGCGGGCTTGTTCGCGAAGGCGGTCGCGGACTCACACTTTATTTGAGCTCGGCAGACACCTTGTCCGCCACCTCCTTCGGCACCCACGCTTTCCACACGTCGGGATGCTTCTTCATGAAATCCTCGGCCGCCTGACGCGGCGCTGTGTGTTTTTCGCTCATTTCAGCCAGGGCTTTGTTCAACGGTTCGATCGGAAAATCAACCTTGGCGAAGAACTCGGCAATCTGCGGGTATTGCTTCTGGAACGGCGTGGACACGCCAATGGACAGCTTGGAGGGCAGCGAGCGGGTCGGTTGCGGATTGGGGTTATCGGCGTCAGTCAGGGTCTTCCAGGCTTCGGCGTCGAATGGCGGCTCTTCCAGCTGGATCAGCTTGAAACGACCGAGCAGCGGCGTCGGTGACCAGTAATAGAACAGCACCGGTTTGCCCCGACGAATCGAAGAACTGATTTCGGCGTCCAGCGCCGCCCCCGAACCGCTGCGGAAGTTCACATAGCTGTCGTCCAACCCATAGGCCTTGAGCTTCTGCTTGTTGACCACTTCCGACGTCCAGCCGATCGGGCTGTTGAGGAAACGCCCCTTGTTCGGGGTTTCCGGGTCCTTGAACACGTCCTTGTACCTGGGAAGGTCGCTGACACTGCGCAAGTCCGGCGCCATCGGCTTGATGCCCTTGGCCGGATCACCCTTGATCACGTATTCCGGCACCCACCAGCCTTCGGTGGCCCCCTTGACCGTATCGCCGAGGCTCGCGACCTTGCCCTCGGCCTCGGCCTTGACCCACACCGGACTGCGCCCGGCCCACTCTTCGCCAATCACCTGGATGTCATTGTTGGCCAGGGCGGTTTCCAGGGTAATGGTCGTACCCGGCAAGGTGTCGGTCGGCAGTCCATACCCCTTCTCGACAATGATCCGCAGAATGTCGGTAATCAGGCTGCCGCTTTCCCAGTTCAGGTCGGCGAAATGTATAGGCGCCTGAGCGGCCAGTACCGGAACGGGTGATGTCATCAAACCGCAAGTGGCCAGGAGCGCAGCCAGCAACCGTCGAAAACCTTTCATGCTTTTGCACCTCGCGCTGTTCACAGCAATCGCAGGATGGGGCAGAAGACCGCAAAGCCTCTGAATAATCAGTCAACTGACTGTAGTAGAGGTTCCTGCTTTCGAGGGGCATGGATCAATTTTCGGAAGTTTCCTGCAAGCGCGCCAGTTCTCTTCTGACCATGCTGGCGTACTCCGCCGGCCGCAGCGCGTAGATCTGTGACGCCACCCAATTCAGCCAGGCGCCCTGCAGCACAGCTTTGTGCTCGAACAATCGCAAGGCTTCAGCTTGTGCGCCAGCCTGGTTCTGTTGGTGAAAGTCGGCCCGGTTCCGGGTCATTACTCGCTGGCCTTGAACGTCACCAGTTCGCCCTTGCGCCATTTGGCTGCCTTGGCGGTTACCGCTTTGAGGGTTTTGGTCAGGCCTTCCTGCAACTGCTGGTGGGCGGCAAACACCGTGACCACGCTATGACCTTCCTTGAACAGAATGGCCTGACCATCGGCGGTGGTGACAAAGGCATAGTCGCCCAGGCCATAGACCGTCAGTTTGATTTCGCGAAACTTGACTTCCAGCTTGCCGCCTTCACGGCTGGGCAACACCGATGCGCTGAAATGATCGCCGACCTTGAGCTTGAGTCCGGGTTTGTCGTCCACCACCAATGCTGATTCGGTATCGATCTCGGCCACATAAATGCCTTCGGCACTCTGTTCGGTGATGTAGACGAAACGTGACTGGAACAGTTTTACCAGCTTCGCGCGCAAATCACCCAGAACGAACAACGCATGCATATCAAGATTACTTACTGCCAAGGAAACATCCCCACATCTAAAAATGATGCCGCACGCGGAAAAGGCGCACAGCCGAAAAAGGCGGCAATGCCGAAAATGCAACCGAAAGACCCGGGTTGAAAGCCTGAACGAGTAGAGGACTCATCCATCACGAGACTTGAGCAGACTACTGGAACATCGCTCGTGTCGCCTTGCCTGGCATTCGTCAAAGGTTGAAGGAAAACGCCTTTCTTACAGCCAGAGAAATACGGACTATCAACTTCAGGGAAAAAACTCTTAAAAAAAAGCACTTTTCTGACATATCGCCAGCCGAAAATTGCTTTAGATAATCATCAATCACCCACCAGTGATGCCGATTCTAGAGCAGCGATGCTCATTGAGACTACCCATAACGACGTACATACGTCGGCAAAACAACGAAAAGGACTTCATATGTGCACACTGACACACTTCGCCCACCCACAGATTCCCAGCGCCGGTACTTCTTCAACCCCGTATCCGGCGGCTTTGCCGCACTGTGATGCTCATCGAGCACCCAGGTTTCAGGTGATCCTGGCCGGGAATGCGTTCTTCCATATAAAAGAAATTTCCACGGGGCATGTAAGAGGTTTCCGTGGCGATCATAACGAAGCCTGCGCCCTCGCCCGCGCGCTTGAGACGCCCACTTGACTCCCTTTGCCGCACCGCAGCCTTCAAACGTTTCGTCGTGCCGGCGACTTAACTCAGCCGCCGGCCCACAACTGCTGCCATACTGCCGAACCCATTAAACGCGTCCCGCCAAAGAGGACGACGTTGAACATAACAATGTATTTCCAAGGGAAGGCTGCAACGTGACGGAATTTGATATCGGTGAGTTTTTTATCCGGGGCGAAGCCAGAGAAGTTGAGGGCGAGTTCCAGGCAGTGATTGTCATGCGTGCCAAGCCACCGCAAAAAGCCGTGACCTATCACCAGGTCGAAAAAGATCGCTGGTTCAAAACCCCTGAAGTCGCCGCCATCGCTGCGCAGGAGTCCGCTCGGGAACTGAAGGCTGCCGTCGACGCCGGTGCATTGAAAGCCTGATAGCCGGTTTTATGCCGTCTATGCTCATTGCTGCGTTTGAACATCGCTTTCGAACTTACTGGAGCGCGGCTTGCTCAGAGGTAATGGAGCCGAAGCTCAGTGCTCGTACGCGACCGATTATCAGCAAGGAGATGAAGATGGAATCACCGACCCACGACTTGAAAGGTTTGTTCGACCAGCTCGGCCTTGACTCCACCCAGAAAGCTATCGACGATTTCATTGCCAGCCATTCGCCGCTGCCCGATGACAAGAAGCTCATTGATGCCGAGTTCTGGACACCGCAGCAGGCCAGTTTCCTCAAAGAACAACTGCGCGAAGACGCCGACTGGGCGCGGGTGGTCGACGACCTCAACCTGCGCATGCACCAGGTTCACTAGCGGCATGCGTGCTGGCTGCCACGGGCTCGGCTTTCTACTGTGCCAACCAGGCAGCCTTGCACGCCTGCGCTTGCACTAGCGCGGTTTTTCCGGCCTGTAACCCAGGCGCAACCCACCCCAATGCCGCCCCTTGAGCATGATCGGCACTGACAGGTCATGCATCAGCTCACCGGTGTCACGGGTGTAGGTTTGTAGCAACACTGGTTGCTGATGGCTGCCACAGCGGATCCCCGTGCGGTCAGCAAATTTGCGTTTGGTTCGGTTGTGCAGGGTATCGACCTCGGCATCGCCTGTCAGTGGCTGGCTGAAAACCGCGTTGTGGGTCGGCACGTAGCCCTGCTGAGTGCAGGCGATGGCGAACACCAGTCCTTCATGACGCGGCAACAACGGTTCCTGAATCGCCGGCAAGACCTGATCGGTGTAGCGGTCGAAACGAGTCTGGAATTTCGCCGGACTGGTGTTGGGGATCGCCTGATAATTTCGATCGAACAGGTCATCGACGCTTATCCGGCCTGCATCAATGTCCGCTTCGAAACGCGCGGCAATCTGGCTGGCACCCTCCCGGGCCAGGTCATAGATACGCTGGTGATAGTCATCCAGACCCACTTCAGCCAGGCGTTCGCTGATGGTTTCGGCCTGGCCTTCCATCTGTACCGCGGCCTCGGCGAGGCGCCGGGTCTGCTGGTCGCTGATCGCCAGGTCGCTGCGCATCTGTTCAATGGCGTGAAACAAGCTATCGAGTTGCTCGCGATTGGTGTCGGCGCCGCGGGCGATTTCCCCAACCTGATTCTCGACGCTGGCGGCCAGGCGGGCGATGTTTTCCAGTTGCTGACCGGTGTGCTCGACCTGCTCGACACCGCTGTCCAGGTCGCTGGACAGCTGGCGGATCTGCTCCACCACCTGGGCGGTGCGTTGCCGGATATCGGCCACCATTTCGCCGACCTCTCCAGTCGCCGCCGCTGTTCGCGCAGCGAGACCGCGGACTTCGTCGGCGACCACCGCGAAACCACGGCCGTGCTCTCCAGCCCTTGCCGCTTCGATTGCGGCGTTCAACGCCAGCAGGTTGGTCTGGCTGGCGATGGACTGAATCACCAGGGTAACGCGCTGGATATCATCGCTGCGCAGGCTCAAGGCTTCGATCAATTCACGACTGCTGTTGGCGCGCTGGCTGAGCTGATGCATGCGCGCAATCGACTCGATCAACTCGGCGCGCCCTGCTGCACCACTCTGATGAGCCTCACTGGCAGCACTCAACGCCTCTCGACTGAGCATCGACGTGGCTTGTTCGGTAGCGATCATGACCTCAGCGTTACTGACGATTTGTGCGGCAGCGCCGAGTTGCGATTGCAGCTTGTCGGCCAACTGCTTGACCGAAAAGGCCACGCCAGCGGCTGACAGCGCATTGTGACTGGTGGTGTAGGAGAGATCGCGAGTCAGCGTGGAAATGGCACTGGCTGTATCAAGGGGCGCGGCTTGGGGCGTTGCGCGTGAACGCAGGCGAGGCAGCCAGATGATCAGCACAGCCAACGGCAGCCCAAGGTAAAGCGACCATCCCGCCAATGTCATGCCACACAGCAACAAGATCAGGGCGATGCTTTGCAGGGTCGGTGCGAACCAGCGGTTTTTCGGCAGAAATACTGGTGCAGGCACGGCCGCAACCAGAGACTCGTCTCTCGTCATCGTTGTCACCCCAAACATCTTCTAATTGTTGTCTTCGCATTAAACGCCACTATAGGGCCATTATCTATGAGCCTTTAGTCGTGGACGTTGCAGTAGATCAATAGACGTGAGGGATTTCTGTAGACGTCGAAAAGCAAGATCGCAGCCTTCTGCAGCGCCTGCTCGGGTTCACTTGAACCTGTAGGCGCTGCCGAAGGCTGCGATCTTTTCAAAGGCAGCCCGATTTAATGGGCTACCCCGCAGAATCAGGCCTGACGCTGGTGCTTGTCGATTTGCTCGTGACGCTCTTGAGCTTCGATGCAGTACTTGGTGGTCGGACTGATCAGCAGGCGCTTGAGGCCGATTGCCTCGCCGCTGTCGTCGCACCAGCCGAAGCTGTCTTCCTTGATGCGTTCAAGGGCTTGTTCCAACTGAGGCAGCATGCGCTGGTCGCGATCGATCGCGTTCACCAGCCAGGTACGCTCTTCTTCGACGGAAGCCGCGTCAGCCGGATCGGCCGGAGTATCCAGGCTTTCAATGGCGATGCGGTTCTGTTCGATGCGCTCATGGGTTTCGACTTTCATGTTCTGCA
>NZ_RCOE01000139.1:14799-19760 GCF_004321495.1 Pseudomonas sp. Sample_10 | reverse complement strand
GGCGTGCGTCTGCGTGCGCTGCTCAAGGAAATCCGCACCGAGAACCGCGGCCCGCAGCTGATCCTGTCGCGTACCGCGCCGGAAATGCTGATCGAGTTGTTCCGCATCGAAGTGCCGGAAATTGCTGAAGGCCTGATCGAAGTGATGGCTGCATCCCGTGATCCGGGTTCGCGCGCCAAGATCGCCGTCCGCTCCAAGGACAAACGCATCGACCCGCAGGGCGCTTGCATCGGTATGCGCGGTTCGCGCGTCCAGGCAGTGTCGGGCGAGTTGGGCGGTGAGCGTGTGGACATCGTCCTGTGGGACGACAACCCGGCTCAGTTCGTAATCAACGCCATGTCCCCGGCTGAGGTTGCGGCAATTATCGTTGACGAAGATGCCCACGCAATGGACATCGCCGTTGGCGCAGACAATCTGGCTCAGGCCATCGGTCGCGGTGGTCAGAACGTGCGTCTGGCTAGCCAGTTGACTGGCTGGACCCTGAACGTGATGACCGAATCGGACATCCAGGCTAAGCAGCAAGCAGAAACCGGCGACATCCTGCGCAACTTCATCGAAGAGCTTGAAGTCGATGAAGAACTGGCTCAGGTGCTGGTAGATGAAGGCTTCACCAGCCTGGAAGAGATTGCCTACGTACCGTTGGAAGAGATGCTCAACATCGACGGCTTTGACGAAGACATCGTCAACGAGCTTCGCGCTCGTGCCAAGGATCGTTTGTTGACCAAAGCCATCGCTACTGAGGAAAAGCTGGCAGACGCCCATCCGGCCGAAGACCTGCTCTCGCTTGAGGGTATGGACAAGGATTTGGCGATGGAACTGGCGGTGCGCGGCGTAATTACCCGCGAAGACCTGGCCGAGCAGTCTATTGACGATCTGCTCGACATCGACGGCATTGACGATGATCGTGCCGGCAAGTTGATCATGGCCGCCCGAGCCCACTGGTTCGAGTAATTAGGCGCGGCCTGAGGAGAGAAGTGCATGACGCAAGTCACGGTGAAACAACTGGCCGATGAGGTCAAAACACCGGTAGAGCGCCTGTTGCAGCAGATGCGTGAGGCAGGTCTGCCGCACACCGCCGCCGAAGAAAGTGTGACTGACAGTGAGAAGCAATCGTTGCTGACTCACTTGAAAAGCAGCCACAAGGCGAAAGTGGAAGAACCACGCAAGATTACGCTGCAGCGTAAAACCACCAGCACCCTGCGTGTTGCTGGCAGCAAAAGCATCAGCGTTGAAGTACGCAAGAAGAAAGTCTTCGTACAGCGCAGCCCGGAAGAAATCGAAGCCGAGCGCAAGCGTGAACTGGATGAACGTCGCGCAGTAGAAAATGCTGCACGTCAGAAGGCTGAAGAAGAAGCCAAGCGTCGCGCCGAAGAAGAAGCGCGTCGCCAGCCTGCTGCTGCGCCGACCGCTCCAGCCGAACCTGTTGCTGCGCCTGTTGCAGTGGCCGAGCCTGTGCGTGAAAGCGCTCCGGTTGTGGCTGCCGCACCGGCTGCAGACGCTCGCAAGCGTGACGAGCCGCGCCGTCCGGACAAGCCACGTGCCGACGATAACAATCGTCGCGGTGGTGGCGATGGCGAGCGCAAAAACGCTCCGCATCGTGCTTCGGTCAAGGAAAAGGCACCTGCGCCACGCGTTGCCCCACGTACTACCGACGAAGAAAGCGATGGCTTCCGTCGTGGTGGTCGCGGCAAGGCCAAGCTGAAGAAGCGCAACGCCCACGGTTTCCAGAGCCCAACCGGCCCTGTCGTGCGTGAAGTGAAGATCGGCGAGACCATCACTGTTGGCGATCTCGCTCAGCAGATGTCGGTCAAGGCTGCTGAAATCATCAAATTCATGTTCAAACTGGGTACTCCAGCGACCATCAACCAGGTACTGGATCAGGAAACTGCCCAACTGGTTGCTGAAGAACTGGGCCACAAAGTGACCCTGGTCAGCGATACCGCCCTGGAAGATTCCCTGGCAGAGTCCCTGAAGTTTGAAGGTGAGGCTGTTTCCCGTGCGCCAGTCGTGACCGTAATGGGCCACGTTGACCACGGTAAAACTTCCCTGCTCGACTACATCCGTCGTGCCAAGGTTGCTGCTGGCGAAGCCGGTGGCATTACCCAGCACATCGGTGCATATCACGTTGAAACCGACCGTGGCATGGTGACGTTCCTCGACACCCCTGGTCACGCCGCGTTTACCGCAATGCGTGCCCGTGGTGCCAAGGCGACCGACATCGTGATCCTGGTGGTTGCAGCGGACGACGGCGTAATGCCGCAAACCATCGAAGCCGTTCAGCATGCTCAGGCTGCTGGCGTTCCGCTGGTTGTCGCTGTGAACAAGATCGACAAGCCAGGTGCTGACCTCGATCGCATCCGTAGCGAACTGTCGGTCCACGGCGTGACTTCGGAAGAGTGGGGTGGCGATACTCCATTCGTACCGGTCTCGGCGAAGATGGGTACCGGTGTCGACGAACTGCTCGAAGCCGTATTGCTGCAAGCCGAAGTCCTGGAACTGACTGCAACTCCTTCGGCTCCTGGCCGTGGTGTCGTGGTTGAATCGCGTCTGGACAAGGGCCGTGGCCCGGTGGCTACCGTTCTGGTTCAGGACGGTACCCTGCGTCAAGGCGACATGGTCCTGGTCGGTTCGAACTACGGTCGCGTTCGGGCCATGCTCGACGAGAACGGCAAGCCAATCAAGGAAGCCGGTCCGGCCATCCCTGTCGAAATTCTCGGCCTGGACGGTACCCCGGACGCTGGCGACGAGATGAGCGTGGTTGCCGACGAGAAGAAAGCCCGTGAAGTGGCTCTGTTCCGTCAAGGCAAGTTCCGCGAAGTCAAACTGGCTCGCGCTCACGCCGGCAAGCTGGAAAACATCTTCGAAAACATGGGTCAGGAAGAGAAGAAGACGCTCAACATCGTCCTCAAATCCGACGTCCGTGGTTCGCTGGAAGCGTTGAACGGTGCCTTGAACGGCCTGGGTAACGACGAAGTGCAGGTGCGTGTGGTCGGTGGCGGTGTCGGTGGTATCACCGAATCCGACGCCAACCTGGCACTGGCTTCCAACGCTGTACTGTTCGGCTTCAACGTGCGTGCCGATGCCGGCGCTCGCAAGATCGTCGAGCAGGAAGGTCTGGATATGCGTTACTACAACGTGATCTACGACATCATCGAAGACGTCAAGAAAGCCCTGACCGGCATGCTCGGCAGCGATGTTCGCGAGAACATCCTGGGTATCGCCGAAGTGCGTGACGTGTTCCGCTCGCCGAAGTTTGGCGCGATCGCCGGTTGCATGGTTATCGAAGGTGTTGTTCACCGTAACCGTCCAATCCGTGTACTGCGTGAAGACATCGTTATCTTCGAAGGCGAGCTGGAATCCCTGCGCCGCTTCAAGGATGACGCTTCCGAAGTGCGTGCCGGCATGGAATGCGGTATCGGCGTGAAGAGCTACAACGACGTCAAAGTCGGTGACAAGATCGAAGTCTTCGAGAAGGTTCAGGTTGCTCGCAGCCTCTAACTCGCGCACTTCAGGAGCCGTGATGGCCGGTCGCACTCAATCGTGCGACGCATCACCCGGACTCTAAACGCAACGCCCGGTCTGGCTTCTGTCAGGCCGGGCGTTTGCCGCTTTCAGACCTCACGGGTTTCACCGTGGGGCAGTAACAGGTAACAAGACATGGCAAAAGAATACAGCCGTACCCAACGTATCGGCGATCAGATGCAGCGCGAGCTGGCACAGCTGATCCGTCGCGAAGTCAAAGACCCGCGCGTCGGCCTGGTCACCATTACTGCTGTGGAAGTCAGCCGTGACGTCGGTCATGCCAAGATTTTCATCACCGTGATGGGCCAGGACAGCGCTGAAGACATCGCTCAAAGCATCAAGGTGCTGAATTCCGCCGCCGGTTTCCTGCGTATGCAACTGGCTCGCGAAATGAAGCTGCGCAGCGTCCCGCAATTGCACTTCCACTACGACGAAAGCGTCGTGCGCGGTGCGCATCTGTCGGCATTGATCGAGCGCGCTGTGGCTGAAGACAATCAGCATCCGGTTGCGGCAGAAGCCGAAGACACCAAGGAGTAATCGGTGGCTCAGGTCAAACGTATCCGTCGTAATGTCAGCGGAATCATCCTGCTCGACAAGCCGCTGGGGTTCACCTCCAACGCGGCTTTGCAGAAGGTCCGCTGGTTGCTGAACGCCGAGAAGGCCGGTCACACCGGCAGTCTCGATCCGCTGGCCACCGGCGTTCTGCCGCTGTGCTTCGGTGAAGCCACCAAGTTCTCGCAATACCTGCTCGATTCGGACAAGGGTTACGAGACGTTGGCGCAACTGGGCAAAACCACCACCACGGCGGACGCCGAAGGTGAGGTTCTGCAGGAACGCCCGGTGACCGTTGGTCGCGCCGATATCGAAGCTGTCCTGCCGGATTTTCGTGGGCAAATCAGTCAGATACCGCCGATGTACTCGGCCCTCAAGCGTGATGGCCAGCCGTTGTACAAGCTGGCGCGTGCTGGCGAAGTAGTGGAGCGCGAACCGCGTTCTGTTACTATTGCGCGCTTGGAATTGCTGGCCTTCGAAGGTGATACTGCGCGACTGGCAGTGGATTGCAGCAAAGGCACCTATATTCGTACCCTCGTGGAGGATATTGGTGAAAAACTCGGTTGTGGCGCTTACGTTGCAGAACTGCGACGTACCCAGGCCGGGCCTTTCACGCTGGCCCAGACCGTCACCCTGGAAGAGCTGGAAGCGGTACATGCCGAAGGCGGCAACGAAGCGGTTGATCGCTTCCTGATGCCATCGGACAGCGGCCTGCTCGATTGGCCGTTGTTGCAGTTCTCGGAGCACAGCTCGTTCTACTGGCTCAACGGCCAGCCGGTTCGCGCCCCGGATGCACCGAAGTTCGGCATGGTACGGGTACAGGATCACAATGGTCGCTTCATCGGTATCGGTGAAGTGAGCGAAGACGGGCGCATCGCGCCGCGTCG
>NZ_RCOE01000139.1:0-14699 GCF_004321495.1 Pseudomonas sp. Sample_10 | reverse complement strand
TGAAACAGTTTCCTGATAAAAGGATTGCCTCATGGCTCTCGACGTTCAAGAAAAAGCTCAAATCGTTGCTGACTACCAGCAAGCTGTTGGTGACACTGGTTCGCCGGAAGTGCAAGTAGCACTGCTGACCGCCAACATCAACAAACTGCAAGGTCACTTCAAGGCCAACGGTAAAGATCACCACTCCCGTCGTGGTCTGATCCGCATGGTTAACCAGCGTCGCAAGCTGCTGGACTACCTGAAAGGCAAGGACGTGAGCCGTTACAGCGCTCTGATCGCTCGCCTGGGTCTGCGTCGCTAATAAGCGATTGCGCTAGAGGTTGGTTGTCTGTCGTGCACCAGCGGGTTTCCCGCCAGTGCACGGCAGGCTCCCAGCCTCAAGTTTTATCTGGATACCTGCTTTACCTGAGTAGCACCTGGACAATTGTGTCGGGCCGATTCCCGGCGTTGCCCAAGAATTTCGCAAGAAACCCGTTTCCCCAAGAGCCACAAAAGAAGGTAGGACACCGTGAACCCGGTAATCAAAAAATTCCAGTTCGGTCAGTCGACCGTTACCCTCGAGACTGGCCGTATCGCCCGTCAGGCCTCCGGCGCAGTATTGGTCACCGTTGACGACGACGTCAGCGTATTGGTGACCGTAGTCGGTGCAAAACAAGCCGATCCAGGCAAGGGCTTCTTCCCTCTGTCTGTTCACTACCAGGAAAAAACTTACGCTGCCGGTAAGATCCCTGGCGGTTTCTTCAAGCGTGAAGGCCGTCCTTCCGAGAAAGAAACCCTGACTTCCCGACTGATCGACCGTCCGATCCGTCCGCTGTTCCCTGAAGGCTTCATGAACGAAGTGCAGGTTGTCTGCACCGTCGTTTCCACCAGCAAGAAGACCGATCCGGACATCGCTGCGATGATCGGTACTTCGGCAGCCCTGGCGATCTCCGGCATTCCTTTCGATGGCCCGATCGGCGCTGCCCGCGTTGCCTTCCACGAAAGCACCGGCTACCTGCTGAACCCGACCTACGAGCAACAGGCTGCCTCGAGCCTGGACATGGTCGTTGCCGGTACTTCGGACGCCGTATTGATGGTTGAATCGGAAGCCAAAGAGCTGACCGAAGACCAGATGCTGGGCGCGGTACTGTTCGCTCACGACGAATTCCAGGTTGTGATCAACGCTGTGAAGGAACTGGCTGCCGAAGCCGCCAAGCCAACCTGGAACTGGGCTCCTGCGCCAGAAGCCACCGAACTGCTGGGCGCTATCCGTGCCGAGTTCGGCGAAGCGATCTCCCAGGCTTACACCATCACCATCAAGGCCGACCGTTACGCTCGCCTGGGTGAGCTGAAGGACCAGGTGGTTGCCAAGCTGTCCGGTGAAGAAGGCCAGCCAAGCGCTGCTGAAGTCAAAGCCGCCTTCGGCGAAATCGAATACCGCACCGTTCGCGAAAACATCGTTAACGGCAAGCCACGTATCGACGGTCGCGACACCAAGACCGTACGTCCGTTGAACATCGAAGTCGGTGTCCTGCCAAAAACCCACGGTTCGGCCCTGTTCACCCGTGGCGAAACCCAGGCCCTGGTCGTTGCAACTCTGGGCACCGCCCGTGATGCACAGCTGCTGGACACCCTGGAAGGCGAGAAAAAAGACCCGTTCATGCTGCACTACAACTTCCCACCGTTCTCGGTAGGCGAGTGTGGTCGCATGGGTGGTGCCGGTCGTCGTGAAATCGGTCACGGCCGTTTGGCCCGTCGTTCGGTTTCGGCCATGCTGCCTGCCGCCGACGTGTTCCCGTACACCATTCGCGTGGTTTCGGAAATCACCGAATCCAACGGTTCGAGCTCGATGGCTTCCGTTTGCGGTGCTTCCCTGGCACTGATGGACGCTGGTGTGCCGATGAAGGCGCCAGTTGCCGGTATCGCCATGGGTCTGGTTAAAGAAGGCGAGAAATTCGCTGTTCTGACCGACATCCTGGGTGACGAAGACCACTTGGGCGACATGGACTTCAAGGTAGCCGGTACCGCCAAAGGCGTCACCGCGCTGCAGATGGACATCAAGATCAAGGGCATCACCGAAGAGATCATGGAGATCGCTCTGGGCCAAGCCCTGGAAGCGCGCCTGAACATCCTCGGCCAGATGAACCAAATCATTGGCCAGTCGCGTACCGAACTGTCGGCCAACGCTCCGACCATGATCGCGATGAAGATCGACACCGACAAGATCCGTGACGTTATCGGTAAAGGTGGCGCGACCATCCGTGCGATCTGCGAAGAAACCAAGGCTTCGATCGACATCGAAGACGACGGTTCGATCAAGATCTTCGGCGAAACCAAGGAAGCGGCTGAAGCGGCACGTCAGCGCGTTCTGGGCATCACCGCAGAAGCCGAGATCGGCAAGATCTACGTCGGTAAGGTTGAGCGCATCGTCGACTTCGGCGCATTCGTCAACATCCTGCCGGGCAAGGACGGTCTGGTGCACATCTCCATGCTGAGCGATGCTCGCGTTGAGAAAGTGACCGACATCCTCAAGGAAGGTCAGGAAGTGGAAGTACTGGTACTGGACGTGGACAACCGCGGCCGTATCAAGCTGTCCATCAAAGACGTGGCAGCTGCCAAGGCTTCGGGCGTTTAATCAGCCCTTCAGCCTGATGGCTTCAACGTTGTAGAAAATGCCCCGCAGTGAAAGCTGTGGGGCATTTTTTTGTCCGCAGAAAATTGAAGCGACTTGGAAGTTGCCTGACCCTAAAGTCAGTGCTAGGTTTAGCCCACCGCCCGTGTAGCTCAGCCGGTAGAGCAGCGCACTCGTAACGCGAAGGTCGCAGGTTCGATTCCTGTCTCGGGCACCAGCGACACTCTGTTTTCAGATGATCCCGAATGGTTCTGAAGGCCAGACAAACCGCGCTTCATACGGTTTTTTGCGTCAGAGAGATCCTTGATGATCCAGATCCATCTTCCATTCCCCAGATCAGCGAGAACGCCATGACCGTTAAAGAGTTGACCCAAGAAGCCCGCCACGAAGAAGCACTCAAGAAATACTTGATCGACTCACCCCAGTTAGCCGATGAGATCAAGGACCTGCCCGCCGACGATCAGAAAGATCAGATCCAGTGGGCGTTCGAGGATGAGGCGGAGGCCCAGGGCCTGCAGCCTTGGGAGTTGACGCTCAAGTACACCTGCACCCCGCAAGAGTTCGAGGCCAAGCGCCTGGAGCTGCACAAGGAAGCTGCCGAAGTGTTGGGCGTCGAGTGGGAAGAGTACTGCGAGATGAATAATCTGGTGGTTTGACACTCATGTAGGAGCGAGCCTGCTCGCTCCTACAGTTCGATGTGATCAGAGACTCAAGCGCATCGACAGATCCACCGCTTTCACATCCTTGGTCATCGCACCAATCGAGATGTAATCCACGCCGGTTTCGGCGATCGGCAGCAGCGTGCTTTCATTGATCCCGCCGCTGGCCTCCAGTTTTGCCTTGCCGCCGTTCAGGCGCACGGCTTCGCGCATGTCATCCAGGCTCAGTTCGTCGAGCATGATGATGTCTGCCCCGGCCGCCAGGGCTTCTTTGAGCTCATCCAGGCTTTCTACCTCAATCTCTACCGGTTTGCCCGGCGCGATCTTGTGCGCGGCGGCAATGGCCTGCGGAATGCCGCCACAAGCAGCAATATGGTTTTCCTTGATCAGGAAGGCGTCATACAGGCCGATGCGGTGGTTGTGGCAACCGCCGCAGGTCACGGCGTACTTTTGCGCCAGACGCAGTCCCGGCAGGGTTTTGCGGGTGTCGAGCAGCTTGACCTGGGTTTCGCCAACGAAGTCCGCCAGGTACTGCGCGCGAGTGGCCACACCGGACAGCATTTGCAGGAAGTTCAGCGCGCTGCGTTCGCCGGTCAGCAGCGAGCGCGCCGGACCTTCGAGGTGGAACAGCACCTGATTGGGTTTCACCCGCTCGCCATCGGCGACTTGCCAATGCACTGCGACCCGTGGGTCCAGTTGCCGGAAAACCGCGTCGACCCAAGCGGTGCCAGCAATGACGGCAGCGTCGCGAGTAATGATGGTGGCTTTGGCCAGGCGTTCGGCCGGGATCAGCTGCGCGGTGATGTCGCCGCTGCCGATGTCTTCGAGCAACGCGCGGCGCACGTTGGCTTCGATTTCGGCGTTCAGATCGGCGAGACGTAGATTCGGCATAACGGACTCCACAAACAAAGTGGTCCGATTATAGGGCCATGCCGCGGAGCAACCCAAGGCGTGCGAAAGATTGTCGGCGCTGCGAAACATGCATTTGGTCGATTCCCGCAAGCAAATACCGCCCGTACTGGTCTGTATTTCCATGGAGGAACACGGGTCGCTGGTACCGGGGTGGTTTTTTGCAAGATAATTGCGCCTTGCAATTGACGTCATGACTTTGACGATTCGTGGAATCATTGTTTCAGGGGGACCGGGATGCACAACGACGGGAATGTAGTGCCTTTGCACAAGGCGGCTACCGATCAGGCGATTCATACGCCGCTCACCCGCCTGCCTGTGATTCTCCTTCAGGTTCGCGACAAGGCTGTGCTGCAGCTCAGGAGAGGCCTGCAGGCGCTGTTTGACAATGCGGACGACACACTTTTTGAAATGACGGATCGGGCTCGAGATAGCATCGAGCAGAACATTTACTTCCAGGCCATGCGCGATTTGCGCCTCAAGCGCAAAAGTATCGAGCGGCTTTTTTTCGATCAGATCTTCGAGGCATTTGCTCGTCTTTCCCGCTACGACGTAACACCTGTGAACGGCTCCATGGCGCTGTCGGCCGGCGCTTCGTTTGCGCAGCCCGGCGACGAGCTGGAGCGCACAGTCGCGGTAGAAGCGATGGTCAATAAAATACTGGATCGTGACGGTTTGGCGCTCGACCAGCTCACCGCACGCCTCAGTACGCTGTTGGGCAAGACGCTGATTGAAAGGCACAACCCTTTGGGGCCGACGTTGCTGTGTGAGTTTTTCCTGCAGGCCGGGCGCAATCTCGGGGTAGAGATCAAGGTCAAGTTGATTATCCTCAAATTGTTCGAGCGCTATGTGCTCAACGATGCTGACCAGCTCTATGGTGAAGCCAACCAGTTATTGGTAGTCATGGGCGTGCTGCCCGATCTCCAGCCCGTCCCGGCACGAACGATTGCTACGTCTGTCGAAACGCCTGTAGCCGTTGAGTCGCAAGAGCCAGCGCTCGACGACAGTCTGCCACCGGTGTTTCTGCCATTGCAGCACCTGTTGTCCCAGGTGCGCGGCCGTTTCACGCCAATCCTCGAAGCAAGCGCGCCCGCACAGCCGATTTCCTCACGGGACCTGTTGCGGCTGCTTTCGTACTTGCAGCAATACGTGCCGACGCACGCCAGTCAGGACGATTTCGATCTGCGCAATCAGCTGGGACAGTTGCTGACTCGCGTCAGTGTCAAAAGCGGCAAGTCGCGCGTGGTGGGGGTGGCGGATGAAGATGTCATCAACCTGATCGCCATGCTGTTCGAGTGTATCCGCCACGACCGCGACTTGCCGCAGAGCCTCAAGGCGTTGGTTGGCCAGTTGCAAATCCCGATGGTCAAGGTGGCGGTTCTGGACAAGCGTTTTTTCAGTCGCGGCGATCACCCGGCCAGGCGTCTGCTCAATGAAATAGCCAGTGCCACGCTCGGCTGGAGCAGCTGCGACGATGTTCAGCGCGATAGCCTGTACTTGCGCATCGAGCAGGTGGTGAAGCGGTTGTTGAATGACTTCGTCGATGACCCGACGATTTTTTCCGATCTGCTGGCTGACTTCCTGGCGTTCATCGCCGATGAGCGGCGTCGCAGTGAATTGCTGGAGCAACGCACCCGCGACGCTGAAGAAGGCCGGGCGAAAGCTGCGTTGGCCCGTCAGCATGTCGAACAGGCTTTGAATCTGGCCTTGTTGGGCAAAAGTCTGCCGCGCAGCGTGGTGCTGTTTGTTCAGGACGCCTGGAGCAAAGTGTTGCTGCTGACCTTTCTCAAGCATGGTCATCAATCGACGCAGTGGCATGCGGCTGTGCAGACCATGGAGCAGTTGGTCTGGAGCGTTCAGTGCCATGACGAACCGGACGCGCGTTCGCGCTTGCTGGCGCTGGTGCCGGGCTTGCTCAAGGCGTTGCGCGAAGGCCTGAGTGGTTCGACGTTCGATCCGTTCGCCACCAGTGAGTTTTTCAGTGAGCTGGAAGGTTTGCATGTTCAGTTGTTCGAGCCTGAGCCTCATGCGCCAAAGGACGCGCCGGAGTTGCTTCAGGTGCTCGAAGCAATGGTCTTGCAGTCAGCCGATGAAGGACCGGTACAGGCCACTGCGGTGCCTTTGTCGGCCGATGATATCGGACTGTGGCACGTGGACCAGTTGCGCCTTGGTGGCTGGGTCGAGTTCCAGGAGGATCAGGATAATACGCTGCGCTGCAAGCTGGCAGCGATTATCGACGTCACGGGCCATTACATTTTCGTCAACCGCACTGGCATGAAGGTGCTGGAGCACAGCCGTGCGAGCCTGGCCCTGGAGTTTCGTCGCGGTACGGTGCGTACGCTCGATGACACCTTGCTGTTTGATCGGGCGCTGGAGACGGTGATCGGCAATCTGCGACGCCTTGAGCGTGGCAAGTGATCGCATCCCGGGGGGCTATCGCGGCATACTGACGGCCAACACACTTGTCGTTGAAGGAATCGGTATGCAGTTGGACCCCGCGAGCGGTTGGTGTCAGGACGTGCGTTTGTGCCCCTCGCCCAACTTCAATGCGCGCCCCGAGGGCGAAATTTCCCTGCTGGTGATCCATAACATCAGCCTGCCGCCGGCGCAGTTCGCCACGGGCAAGGTGCAGGCCTTTTTCCAGAATCGTCTGGATGTCACGGAGCACCCCTATTTTGAGGGGATTGCCGACCTGCGGGTGTCCGCACATTTTCTGATTGAGCGTGACGGTACGGTTACCCAGTTTGTCTCTTGTCTTGAGCGCGCCTGGCACGCTGGCGTTTCGAATTTCGAGGGGCGGGAAACCTGTAACGATTTTTCCGTGGGCATCGAACTGGAAGGCACGGATGATCTGCCATTCACCGATGCTCAGTATGATGCGTTGACCGGGCTCACTCGGCAGTTGCAAGCGGCGTTCCCGGCGATCACTGCACAGCGGATCTGTGGACATAGCGACATCGCCCCCGGGCGCAAGACGGATCCGGGGCCGGCGTTCGACTGGGCACGCTATCGCGCAGCCCTGGCAAAAGAAGAAGGACAATGAGTTTTCTGGTGTTGCTGTTGGCGGTCTGGATCGAGAAGTTTTCGGCCCTGCGCCATCGGGTTCAACGCGATGGCGGCTGGGTTCGCGAGCTGCACAAGCTTGAGCTCAGCCCGCGTATGGTGCAGCGTCCATGGCTGGTACTAGCGGTGCTGGTGCTGTTTCCCGTTGCGCTACTGGGCCTGCTGCTGGTGGTGATTGACCCGGTGGCTTACGGTCTGCTGGCCTTGCCGGTACACCTGTTGGTGGTTATCTACAGCCTGGGGCGCGGAGATCTGCTGGCCGGTCTTGGGCCGTTTCGCGATGCCTGGCGTCGAGAAGACCTGCAAGCGGCGGCCCATGTCGCCAAGCGCGATCTTGATATCTGCGCCGACAGCGGCGAACAACTGCTGGAGCGGGTTGAAGGGCATTTGCTGTGGGAGGCTTACCAGAGTTTCTTTGCGGTGATTTTCTGGTACTTCCTGTTGGGGCCGGTCGCCGCCTTGAGCTACCGCCTGCTGGCCCTGGCTGAAGAGCACGGGCAAAACCCGGCCGTGGTCGAGCGCGCAGGGCAATTGCGTCACGCATTCGATTGGGTGCCGGTGCGCTTGCTGGCCGCGAGCTTTGCCCTGGTCGGCAATTTTGTTGCTGTCAGCCGGGTGATGTTGCACGAATTGCTGAACTGGAACATCAGCGCTGCTCAGTTGATCGAGAAGGCTGGGCGGGTGGCCGCGGAAATTCCTGCACCGGTCGCAGGGCCCGACGGCATCAACAATCTCGACCGGCTCTGGGAGTTACTGCTGCGAGCGGCGGTGCTGTGGTATGCCGGTTTTGCATTGTGGACTGTCTTGCCCTGAAGCGATTGATCCCTGTAGCAAGTGATGCCCGCTGCTACAGGGCTGCGCTGACCTCTCGTTAACCTTAAGTTACAAAACTTCCTGCCGATTTAAGCTATACAGGGATAGCGCTCAATAGTGGCTATCTGCTGCCTCGCTGCGCCTGCCAACAAAAATAAGAAATCCAAGGGAGACTTCCAGTGAAGAGCTTGCTCTATCCCGCCGTTGCGCTAATGAATCGCCTGAGCTTCGGCATGAAGTTCAGCCTGATCAGCGTCCTGTTCCTGGTGCCAATGTTAGTCACCAATTTCTATCTGGTACGCGATTCCTATCGCGAATTCCAGGGCACCCGGATCGAACTGCAAAGCCTCGACCTGTTGGGCAGTAGCCTGACGCTACGACGCGATCTGGAAACCTTGAACAACCTGGTGCAGATCAATTTTGCCCTCGGCCAGTCCGGCAGGGCCGGGAACATTGAGGCGCAAATCAGCAGCCTGGAAAAAAGCGTGCTGACGCGCCTGCAAGGGTTGACGGCGATGAGCAGCGATCCGGAGCACATTGCGGTGTTCGACGGCAAACGCGATGAGATGGTCGCTGCGTTCAAGGCTCAGCAAGCGGAAACATCCCTGCAAAGCAAAAGTGCCCTGGCGGGCAAGCTGGTGGGTAATGCCCAGCTTTTCAGCCAACTCATTGCCAGTCAGGCCGGTCTGAGCCTCGACAATCAAAGCGACATGCGCCAACTCAGCGAACTGGTGACCAACGTCACTCCGCGCATCACCCAGATTCTGGGGGACGGCCGTGCGATGGGCGCGGCCTCGCTGGGGCAAGGTTTTCTCAACTCGGCATCGAGCAACCGATTCGATGACCTGTTGGGGCAGATCGAAAAACTCCAGGCCGAGTACGGCCTGAAGTTGCAAGACGCGACAAACTCCAGCAAGGCCGCGGCGCAGACCCTGGCTGCTCAGGCAGACAGCAGCAGGGCCTCGTTGAAAAAAGCCAGCGAGCTGTTCGAAGAAAAGGTGGTGATGGCCGATACACTCGATACGCCATGGCAGGCCTTCTACGACCAGGTCACTGGCTTGATGGATTCGACCTACCAACTCAATGAAGCCACCCTGAAGTTTCTCGGCGACCAGTTGCAGCAACGTCTGGACCAGAACCGCACACACATGATCCTGCAGGCCGTGGCGCTGTCGGTGGTGTTTGTCCTGATCTTCTATCTCTACGGCGGTTTCTACGCGTCTACCCGCACCACTCTCAAACGCCTGGGTGGGGTCATGGACAAAGTGGCGGCGGGCGACATGACGGTTACGTTCAGTGCCAACAGCCGCGATGAACTCGGAGAGTTGGGCGAGGTGTTCAACGGCACGGTGAAGAAAATCCATGACCTGATCGAACGCGTCGGGCAGACCGTCAGCGAGGTCGAGCGTCAAGCCGGGCAAGTGGAAAATGTTTCGGCGCAAAGCAACCAGGCGGTGGCCGGGCAGCGCACCCAGATCGAGCAGGTCGCCACGGCGATGAACCAGATGTCCGCCACTTCCCTGGAAGTGGCGCGCAGTGCGGCGGCAGCGGTCAGCAGCGCCCACAGCGTCAACGATGAAACCATCAGCGGGCGCGGCCTGGTGCAGTCCCAGCAAGGCAGCATCGCGGCACTGGCCAGCGAGATTGATCAGTCGGTGTTGGTGATCAATCAACTGGCCAGTGACAGCCAATCCATCAGTCGCGTGCTGGAAGTGATCAAGAGCATTGCCGAGCAGACCAACCTGCTGGCGCTGAACGCTGCGATCGAAGCGGCACGGGCCGGTGAGCAGGGGCGCGGGTTTGCCGTAGTGGCTGACGAAGTCCGGACCCTGGCCAAACGCACCCAGCAATCGACTGAGGAAATCGAGCAGATGATCGCCAAGTTGCACGGCGGTGTCGGTGCGGCGGTCAAGGCGATGGGGGTCAGCCATGAAATGGCGAACGGCACCGTGGGGCAGTCAGAAAAGGTCCAGCTCGCACTGGAAAATATCCTCGGTGCGGTCGGCATGATCGTCGACCAGAACCAGCAGATCGCCGCCGCCGTGGAGCAGCAGACCGCTGTGGCCCACGACATCGACCAGAACATCGTTGAGATCAACCGCGCCGGCGAGCGCACCGCTGAGGGTGCGCACCAGACCGAGGACGCCAGCCGCGCGTTGTCGGCGCAGGTGGTTGAGCTCAAACAGTTGATCAGCGCATTTCGCGTTTAAATCCGCATCGCATGATCGTTCCCACGCTCTGCGTGGGAATGCCTCATCGGACGCTCCGCGTTCGGCTCTGGATGGGGCGCGGAGCGTCCCGGGCTGCATTCCCACGCAGAGTGTGGGAACGATCTGCTTAATGTGTTTACCAGCCGAACAACTCACGGGCATTGGCGGTGCTGGCGGCGGCCAGTTGTGCGGGGCTGATGGTCATGATGTCGGCCAGTGCGGCACAGATTGCCGGCAAATGCGCCGGGCTGTTGCGTTGACCGGGAAACATCGCGGGCGCCATGTCCGGTGAGTCGGTTTCCAGCACCACCGATTCGAGCGGCAATTTTGTCAGCACGCGGTGCATGCGCAGCGCTTGCGGCCAGGTCGCGGCACCGCCCAGGCCCAGCTTGAAGCCGAGCTTGATGTACTCGCGGGCTTCTTCCTGACTGCCGGCGAAGGCGTGGATGATCCCGGCACGTTTCGACTTGAAGCGTTTCAGTGTGGCAATCACCGCCGCGTGACTGCGCCGCACATGAATGAGCGCCGGCAGATTGAAGTCCACCGCCAGTTGCAGTTGCGCCTCGAACAACGCTTGCTGACGCTGGCGATCGAGGGTTTCGATGTAGTAGTCCAGGCCGATTTCACCCACAGCACACAGCTGCCGATGCCCGGCAAGGCGGGTCAGCCAGTCGCCGAGTTGCGTCAGGTGTTCAGGCCGATGATCGTCCAGGTACACCGGGTGCAAGCCGAACGCGGCATGCAGGTCGGGATCGTCTTGCACCAGCTCCCAGACCCGCTGCCAGTTGCCCTGACAAACCCCCAGCACCACCATTTCCCTGACCCCGAGGGCGCGGCTTTCGGCCATCAGTGCCTGACGATCCGTGTCGAAGTCGGGAAAGTCCAGGTGTGTGTGGGTGTCGATCAGGTCCATGGCTCAGTCCTGACGAATACGTTGTTTGAACGTCCGGGCAATGGCCTGCACGCCGGGTTGGTAATCGGATTGCTCGATGGCTGCCAGGGCCAGGGCCAGGGCTTTGTCGGCGATCAACTGATGTTGCTGGGCCATGGCGTTGACCGGCAACGGCAAAAAGTCCAGCAATTGGGTATCGCCGAAAGTGCCGAGGCGCAGTGGGCGGTTTTTCAACGGGAAGTCGTGCAAGGCATCGAACACGCCTTGCAGCAGTACGTAAGAAGTGGTCACCAGCGCTTCGGGAAGATGCCCGACACGCTGAAGTAATTCTTCCATCAACTGTTTACCGCATTCGCGGCTGAACGACTCGCCGTGCTCGATCAGCATTTCACCGTTGTAACCGGCCAGCGCTTCTTTGAAGCCGGCGGCGCGCTCCTGGCTGATGCTCAGCTCGGGACGGGCGCCGATCAAGGCAATCTGTTTGGGCAGCGGGTCGAGCAGGCTTTGCGTCAGGTGCAGGCTGGCTTCACGGTCGTCACTGATCACCGAGCAGAAATGCTCGGGCTCCATGACCCGGTCGATGGCGATGATCGGCAGGCCCTTGGCCTGTAATTGCCGGTAGCTGTCGTCGCCGGGGGGCAGGCAACTGGCAACGATCAACGCGTCACAGCGCCGGGCGCGGAACAGTTGCAGCAATTGCCGTTCGCTGTCCGGTGCATCGTCGGAACTGGCGATCAGCAGCTGATAGCCGCGAGCCCTCGCGCCCTGTTCCAGCAGTTTGGCGATTCGCGCGTAACTGGGGTTTTCCAGATCCGGCAAAATAAAGCCCAGCGTGCGGGTGTGCCGGCTGCGCAGGCCGGCAGCCTGGGGATTGGGTGTGAAGCCGTGCAATTCGACCACCGCGCGGACGCGCTCGACGGTGGCGCTGCTGATGCGTTGCTGTTCGGCTTTGCCATTGATGACGTAGCTGGCGGTGGTGACGGACACACCGGCCAACTGGGCTATATCACTGAGTTTCAACCCGCAATTCCTTGTTTTCTCGAGCTTGCCTCGACATTTTCGTCAATCGTACCCGATTCGGGCAGTCGACCATCGTCACAACGCATCCGACAAGTTGGGCTTCAACGACGCAACAGAATCGAGTAACGTGCCAATCATTCTAGATTAAACGTTTCAGCAGGCGTATTTTCTGGATTAAATACGCTTTGGCAGGTGCTGCCGCAAAACCGCCAAAGATTGTTTCAAGACAAAAGCCTAAGCTGAATCATTCAAAACAATACCTGGCACCCAAGGTGCCAAAAAGGAGAAAGCATGCTCGAGCTCACCATAGAGCAGATTTCCATGGGCCAGTCGGCTGTGGATAAGGCCGCAGCGTTGCAATTACTGGCCGGACATCTGGTCGCCGATGGCCTGGTTGCCGACGGTTACCTGGCCGGTCTGCAGGCCCGTGAAGCCCAGGGCTCGACCTTTCTCGGTCAAGGTATTGCCATTCCCCACGGTACGCCGCAAACCCGCGATCAGGTATACACCACGGGCGTGCGGCTGATGCAGTTCCCCGACGGCGTTGATTGGGGCGACGGCCAGACCGTTTACCTGGCCATTGGCATCGCTGCCAAATCCGACGAACACCTGCGCCTGTTGCAACTGCTGACCCGGGCCCTCGGCGAGACCGATCTGGGACAGGCCTTGCGCCGCGCCAGCTCTGCCGAAGCCTTGCTCAAGCTGCTGCAAGGCGCGCCGCAGGAACTGGCGCTGGATGCACAGATGATTGGCCTGGGCGTTGCCGCTGAAGATTTCGAAGAGCTGGTTTGGCGCGGCGCGCGATTACTGCGCCAGGCCGACTGCGTGAGCAACGGTTTCTCGGCAGTGTTGCAGCAGGTCGAAGCTCTGCCGCTGGGTGATGGCCTGTGGTGGCTGCACAGCGAGCAAACGGTGAAGCGTCCGGGACTGGCCTTCGTCACCCCGGACAAACCGCTGCGTTACCTCGGCCAACCGCTTAACGGACTGTTTTGCCTGGCCAGTCTGGGCGAGGCCCATCAGGCGTTGCTCGAACGTCTGTGCGCCTTGCTGATAGAAGGTCGAGGCCATGAATTGGGGCGCGCCACCAGCTGCCGTGCGGTGCTGGAAGTGCTCGGTGGTGAACTGCCTGCCGATTGGCCGAGTGCGCGCATTGCGCTGGCGAACGCCCACGGATTGCATGCGCGCCCGGCGAAGATTCTCGCGCAATTGGCAAAAAGTTTTGAAGGCGAGATTCGCATCCGCATCGTCGATGGTCAGGACAGCGCGGTATCGGTCAAGAGTCTGAGCAAATTGCTCAGCCTCGGCGCCCGTCGCGGTCAGGTGCTGGAAATCATCGCCGAGCCCAGTATTGCCGCCGATGCCTTGCCCGCGCTATTGGCTGCCATCGAAGAAGGCCTGGGTGAGGAAGTCGAGCCGCTGCCGGTGAGCCAGCCGCGCGAAGAAATCGCTGAAGTGACGCAAGTACTGCTGGCGCCAACCTCCGGGAGTCTGGTGCAGGCTATCGCCGCTGCGCCGGGAATCGCCATCGGCCCGGCGCATATTCAAGTGCTGCAAACCATCGAATACCCGCTGCGCGGTGAATCCGCGGCGACCGAGCGCGAGCGTCTCAAGCAAGCACTGGCCGCGGTACGCCAGGACATTCAGGGCTTGATCGAGCGCAGCAAGGCCAAGGCCATTCGCGAGATTTTCATCACCCACCAGGAAATGCTCGACGACCCTGAGTTGACCGATGAAGTCGACACCCGCCTCAAGCAGGGCGAAAGCGCCGAAGCGGCGTGGATGTCGGTAATCGAAGCGGCGGCCCGGCAGCAGGAAGCCTTGCACGACGCGTTGCTCGCCGAGCGCGCCGCCGATCTGCGCGACATTGGCCGGCGCGTGTTGGCGCAACTGTGCGGAATCGAAACCCCGCACGAGCCGGATCAACCGTACATTCTGGTGATGGACGAAGTCGGCCCGTCCGATGTGGCGCGTCTCGATCCGGCCCGTGTGGCCGGCATTCTTACCGCCCGTGGCGGCGCCACCGCGCACAGCGCCATTGTCGCCCGGGCCCTGGGTATTCCGGCACTGGTCGGCGCCGGCCCTGCAGTGCTGCTGCTGGCGCCCGGCACGCCGTTGTTGCTCGATGGTCAGCGCGGTCGCCTGCACGTGGATGCCGATGCGGCCACTTTGCAGCGCGCAACTGAAGAGCGTGATACCCGTGAGCAACGTCTGAAGGTTGCCGCCGAACAACGCCATCAACCGGCGTTGACGACCGACGGGCATGCGGTGGAGGTGTTTGCCAACATTGGTGAGAGCGCAGGCGTGACCGGCGCGGTGGAGCAGGGCGCCGAAGGCATTGGCCTGTTGCGCACCGAACTGATTTTCATGGCCCACCCGCAAGCGCCGGACGAGGCGACGCAGGAAGCCGAATACCGCCGTGTCCTCGATGGCCTCGCCGGGCGGCCGCTGGTGGTGCGTACGCTGGATGTCGGCGGTGACAAACCGCTGCCTTATTGGCCGATTGCCAAGGAAGAAAACCCGTT